>NZ_DBNGVP010000075.1:0-141573 GCF_057119385.1 Archangium sp.
TGGGCGCTCGCCCAGCCGGGACCCTCGAAGCCGTAGACGAAGCTGTTGCCCGTGCTGAGGTGGCACTGGATACCACCGCTGTGCCGGCCACACAGGTCCGCCTTCCCGTCACCGTTGACGTCCGGGAAGCGGATGGTGGAGTAGTGCTCCTGGGCCCCCCATCCCGATGCGTCCGTGTACGCCGGCCCGCTGAAGGCATACACGAAGCTGGTACCCGTGCTGCGCCAGCACTCGATGCCGCCACTGTGCCGGCCACAGATGTCCGCCTTCCCGTCGCCGTCGATGTCCGGATACTGGATGGTGGAGTTGTACTGGGGAGCCCACCAGCCGTGGGCGCTCGCCCAACGGGGACCCTCGAAGCCGTAGGTGAAGCCGGTGCCCGTGCCGAAGTGGCACTGGATGCCGCCGCTGTGCCGGCCACACAGGTCCGCCTTCCCGTCGCCGTTGATGTCCGGGTACTGGAGCGTGGAGTAGTGCTCCTGGACACCCCATCCCGAGGCATCCGAGTAGGCCGGGCCCTCGAATCCATACTGGAAGGCCACGGAACCGCCCGAGTAGCCGAAGCCGGTGGCCGGCAGGGCCGTGCCTCCCGTGATGGTGCCCGCCCCGTCGATGACCACGTCCCGGCCGTACTGCCGGACGCCCGTGAGCAGCGAGCGCCCGGTGCTCCCCGTCGCATACGTCAGCGCATGGGCCCGGATGGGAACCCCACCAGCGGCCGTGACGAGGATGCTCTTGAGCCGGTAGCGGGTAGCGCCCAGCGTGCTGGAGCCATTGGCGAAGGTGACCGGATCCGGCCTCGGCTCCCGGTACAGGCGCACCCCCGTGCCGTTGTAGCTGACGCTGTCCGGGTAGCAGTCCAGCGCCGGGCTGCCGTCACACCACCAACCGTAGCTGACGGTGTTGCCCGAGGTGTCCGTCACACTGCTCAGGCCCCAGCGGTACGTGCCCAGCCAGGCGCCTCCCTGCCAGGCCTCGAAGATGGGCGCGTAGTTCCTGCGCGTCCCCTCCTTGCTCCACGTCGTCCAGGTGTTGGCCGCGGCGTCGTACTTGATGCGCTGATAGTTCTCGATGCGCGCCGAGTGGGTGCCTCCCGTCGTGCAGCTCGGGCTGGTGCTCCCTCCGGCGCAGGGGACCAGCTCCTGCCCATCCAACAGGAAGAGATCCGCTCCGTCATAGCGGGGAGACCCCTTGCCGGGGCTGGCCCGGCCCACGGCGGAGAAGCCCTCCAGGCCCCAGCCGATGCCCGCGGCTCCACCTCCACCCGCCGAGCTGTAGGCGAGCCGCAGCGTCGGCTCCAACCCCCGGAAGGAGGGCACCGCGATGGGCTCCTCGGCGGAGAAGGCTCCGTAATAGGTATCCACCGTGGATGCGGAGCCCGCGAAGGCCTGTGACACCGACAGGCCTCCCATGAGCCACACGCCCAGCGCGAATGCGCCCTGGCTCCATACTCTTGGAAAACGATTCTTCATGACTTCTCCCACTATGAGTGAAGAGAAGCCTAGAATACTTTTCCCGGAGTGAACCAGGGGGGAGGACCCTGGAGGTGAGCCCCCCTCCAGGCTCGAGTGCGCCACCGGGCGGAGCCGGTCTACCGCCTCAGTAGTGCTCGAACCACCGGGCCTGGAACCGCTCCACCGCTTCACCTTCCGTGGGAATGGGCACCTGCAGGCTCCACAAGAAGCGGGCGAGCAGGGCGCGGACGGGTAAGCCCTCCACCGTTCCCCACAACTCCCGCACCGCACCGGAGAGGCCCGCGAGCCGCATCCCCGCTCCCCTTGGTGGTGGAGCCTCGGCGGAGTGAGCGTCCAGGTGGTCGCGGAGGGCGAGGAGCGCTTCCGGCAGGGTGCTCCGGGCATCGAAGCGGCGCGCATGCTCCAGCCCCCGCCGGGCCTTGTCCTCGCGCGGGGCCTCGTCACCGAGCGCCTCAAGCACCGCACGGGTGAAGCCCTCGACGTCCGGTGCCTTCTGGTGCCCCTGGCGAAGTGTCGGGACGAGGAAGCCACACGCGGAGGTGACGGCCTCCCGGAAGCCGTCGTAATCGGCGACGACGGGGGGCGTGCCGCAAGCCATGGCCTCGATGGGAGAGCGGCCGAAGGTCTCGAAGGTGCTCACCGCGGCCGTCACGAAGAGATCCGCGGCGTTGTAGTAGCGGCAGAGGATGCCGGGCGGAGGGTTGTGCACGAGCCGCACGTTGCCCATCCGCCGTGCACGTTCCTCGCACCGCCGGGCATACGCGGAATCATCATTCGCATGGCAGAGGACGAGCTCGACACGCCGGACCTGGCTCACGGCCTCGACGACGTCCAGGAGCTCCCAGACGCTCTTGTCGCGCGCGAGCCGCCCCGTGAAGAGCAGCGTCGCCGCTTCCGCCTCCAACCCGAGGGACGCCTTGAGCCGGGCCCGCGTCCCCGGCAGCTTCCGGAAGAGGCGCAGGTCCACGCCCATGGGGTAGGTGGGGAGGCACGTGTCCCCGAACCAGGAGCAGGGCCCGGCCGCCACCTGGGAGCCCGCGAAGAGCAGGTCTCCCGGAAGGCGGAACTGGGAGGACAACAGCATCGCGAAGGACGTCCCCACCCGGAAGTGATTGAAGTGGGGAATGAGCGCGAAGGGCTCCTCCCGCCCGGCCAGGCGGAAGACGGCGCGCCAGAGGAATCCACCCGTGGACTGCGCCAGGACGACGTCGTGGCCCTTCGGAGCGGCCTCCGCCATCCGCAGACAGTCCTCCAGCACCACGCCCGGCGACTCCGCGAGCAACAGGTGCTTCGCATCGGGAATGGGAAGGACGTCGACCGAGGCGTGCAGCCGCAAGCGCTGGAGCTCGCTGGACGTCTCCGCCCCGAGTTGGTGCGGGAGGAGGAGGATGCGCAACCGCTCCGTGGCGCCCGCCCTCCGCTTCCGAGTGCCCGCGACTTCCCCGGTGGCCGGAGGCGCGGAGGGCGCATACC
This sequence comes from Archangium sp., assembly GCF_057119385.1. Taxonomy (NCBI): domain Bacteria; kingdom Pseudomonadati; phylum Myxococcota; class Myxococcia; order Myxococcales; family Archangiaceae; genus Archangium; species Archangium sp. Next base: position 2,949 of record NZ_DBNGVP010000075.1, read on the forward strand.
TCTCACGAAGGAGCCCGCGCTGGCCGGGGGGCAGCCGCTCCAGATGCTGACGAAGGTGCTGGAGCAGCGAGGGACATGTCCCGCCAGCGGCCAACGGCTCGTGCAGCGACTGCTCGAAGCGAGGACCCACGCCGTGCACCTCGACGAAGAGGACGGACGGCGAGGGCCACGGCTCGAGCCCCAGCACCTCCCGCATCGCCGCGAGCAGGGGGTGCACGGCCACGCTCTCCCGACCCTCCAGCCAGAGGTCCGCCAGCTCACGCAAGGCGGCGGCGGTCTCCTCCTCCGAGAGCGCATGCTCCGAGGACTGTCCCTCCCCTGCCCCGGCCGTGAGCGGCTCGAGGTGCCAGCCGAGCCCCGCGCGCTCGAAGAACCGGTACAGCTTGCGCAGGTGGGGCCGCGTCTGGCGCGTCAGCCCGGCCACGCACTCGAAGGCGATGCCCTCGCGCGACAGGCGATCCATGTTCGCCAGGGTGATCTTCTGGGACTGTGCGCCCGAGCCGTCCACGCCCGGCCCGCCGAAGAGCTCGACGGAGACCCGGACCTCATCGAAGCCATGACGCAGCACCTCCAGCCGGGGCTCGTCGAGGACGGTGAGCGGAGTCCGGAGGATGTTGTGGCGCTCGCCCGCGCCGCCCAGCAGCGTGTGCTGATCCTCCAGCGTCCTCCAGTAGAACTCCGGCTCCAGCAGGAGCGGCTCCGCGCCGTCCCAGACGAGCTCGAGCCGCACGGGCTCTGGGGAGCGGGCGCACCACCCGGCCAGGGCGGCATAGACGCGCCGCAGCTCCTCCCGGGACATCGTTCGGCACCGCAGGTGACAGCGCAGCGAGCGCGGGGCTGGGCTCATGGAGGTGGACGAGGACTCAGTAGACCTCGCTCTGCTGCCGGCCCTCGCGCATGCCCAACCGCCGGGCCTGTTCCGCGCCGACGGCCAGACGCCCGGACTCGTCGACCAGACCCGCCTCGCGGATGCGCCGCTCGATGTGCCCGAAGAGCGACTTCTCCAACACACACACGCGGATGCCCTCCGGGGACACCTCGCGGCAATTCGAGTGGTCCTCGGCGATGGGGTAGCCGTCGCAGCTCCCGAAATACTTGCAGCGTGTGCAGTTGTAGGCCAGGCGTGCTTCCAGGGCGCGAATGGACTTCTCCGCGTTCTCACTGGTGAGGATGTCCCCCAGCGGGGTGGTGAAGATGTTCCCGAGACACCACGCGGGCTGTCCGTACGGGTCCCCGTAGTTGTAGCAGTCCCCGTTGGTGTTCACGAGCAGGGTGGGGGTCCACTCCCGCTTGTTGAAATACCTGGGCGGCGTGTTCTGGGCGAGGTAACCGAGGACGACCTGGATGTGATCCGAGATGGGGTTGGCGCCGACGAAGCCGTCGCTCTGCATCCACAGGTCCACGGCCGTCTGATAGGCCTCCAGGATTTCCTGGGTGGAGACATCATAGGCCTCGTGCTGGTCATCGAAGGCGCCGTCGAAGAGGGGCAGCAGCCGGAAGCCGAGGCCGGACTTCTCGTAGAAGCGGAAGATCTCCTTCACGCGGGACAGGTTCTTCTTCGTCAGCACGGTGATGCAGGCGAAGCGGACCCCGGCCTGGCGCAGCACCTCCATGTTCTCGAGAACCTTGGGCTGTGATTCCCTGCCACCGATGTTGACGCGCAGCCCACCGAAGAGGTCCACGGACACGCCCACCTGGCTGAATCCCTCCTTCAACAGGCGGATCCGCTCCTCGTCGAGCACCGTGAGGTTGGTCTGGACGATGTTGGCCAGACCCAGGCGATCTCCGAAGAGCTCCCGCTGGTCCTGGAAGGTCTGCCAATAGAAGGCGGGCTCGAGGAGCAGGGGCTCGCCGCCGTGCCAGATGAAACGGATTTCCGTGCGCTGCCCCTGCTCGCGATCCTTCTCCACGTAATAGTCGTGGATGTGCTGATACATCCGCAGGAGCTGTTCCCGAGACATGGCCTCCCGTCTGCCCAGCTCCTCGAATTCGTAACAATATTTGCAGCGGAGGTTGCAGAACTTGGAAACCTTGACGACGAATTGCACGAAGCGCGTCACGGCTCGGGTCATGACCAATCCAGGGCGGGAGGTTCCAGGAGGAAGACCCCGGCTCCAGGCAAGGCCACGAGGAGCGGGGTCCGTTACCACAGAGGGTTCACGCGGGACGCTCAGTCCTCGCGCGCGACCTCGTCGAGGAGATCCGCGAAGGAGCCCTCGGCCTGCTGCGCCACGAAGGTGCCCTTGGGCGGGAGGATGATCTGCGTCCAGGTGCTCTCCGGCCAGGCCTGGTAGGCCCAGGCCACGCCCTGGATACCGCCCGAGGTGTCACGGGAAGCGACCATGTCCGCGGCCGAGACGAGCTTCTCGGAAGCGGCGGACGAGAGCGCCAGGGTGTCCTCCTGGGTGCTCGCCACGGCCGTCGCCGGCATCGCCAGCGGAGAGAGGGAAACCGACAGCGCGGTCAGGTACTGGAGATACTGCTTCGCATCCTTTTTCATGTCTGCCTCCGGTGTGCTGCAAATGAATTGAAACATTGACAGTGAATGATTGTCAACGCCCGGTATGGTTGTCTTCAAGGCATCACCGATGACTGTCTTTGTTGCTTCCGAGGCAACAGCCGCGCGCACATGCCGGGCCCTCACGGCTTCACGCGCTTCGACTTGCCCCGGCGCTTGCGGCGCTCCAGCCGGCTCGAACCTTCGCTCGAGCAGCGAATACGCCTCCCCGATGGAGAGGGGGATTCAGAACTGGAACAACCCGCCACCGGCGGGGCGGTTGATGACGCCATCGCAGGTGCCACCGCAGACCTTGTTGGGGTCCAGGGGCTGCTGCGAGGTGGCCATCACCGTACCGACGGCGGCGGCGGTGACCACGGCGCCCACGCCGGCCCAGAAGTACCAGCGGCTGGTGAGCGGGCTCGCCGAGGCCACGGCCGGGGCCGGCTGCGGCGTGAGCGGCGAGGGCTCGGTGAGGGACGGCGTGAGGTTCGGCGCCTTCGGCTTGTCGGTCTGCGCGAGGGCATCCGGACGCAGGTTCACGTCGACCGTGTACTCCTTGCCGGCGCGGACGGCGATGCGCTGCGACTCGGACCGGAAACCCTCGCGCTGGACGACGATCTCGTAGGAGCCGGCCGGGAGCATGAGGTTCTCCAGCGGGGCCATGCCCTTGTCATCGCCGTTGATGAGCACGCGCGCGCCCTCGACATCGGCCTTCACGGAGACGAAGCCCGAGGTGGGCTCGAGCAGCACGCTCAGCTCGGTGAGCTCGCCCTCCTTGGCGGTGATGCGGCGGGAGAAGTCGCGGTAGCCGGACTTGCGCACGGCGACGACGTGGTCACCGGGGGCCACCTCGATGGGGCCCTTGGGCATCGCGCCCATCTCCTGCTCGTCCAGATAGAAGCGTGCCCCGCGCGAGGAGGTGCCCCCCAGCTTCACGAGCAGCTCGGTCTTCTTGACGAGGGGCGCGAGGAGATCAGCGCCCTCGGCCTGCTCCGGCTCCTGCTCCTCGGGCTCCGCGGCCTTGGCGCCCTTGCCCTTCTTGCCCTTGGCCCCCTTGCCGGCCTTGGTGGCCTTCGTGGGCTTCTTCTTGGCCTCCTTGGGCGGGCGGCGCTGGGTCGTCTTCCCCTTGCCCTTCTTCCCGGAGGAGGGCGCCAGGGGCGCGAGCAGATCATCCATCCCCTGCGCGTAGGAGGACGGCGCGGCGAGGCACAGGAGCAACGCGATCAGGAAGGCGCAGCGCAGGAGCATGGCGGGGACAAAGGTTAGAGAGTCACGACAAAGGGGTCAAACAGGAGTCCACCCCGGGGGCGGGTTGGGGGAAGATCCGCCCCCATGTCCCGAAAGATTCAATGGATCGCAGCGGGTGGCCTCGCGGCCGCCCTCACGGCCTGCCCGGCCCGGACCCCCGCCCCGCCCCCGGCGGCGCCCCCCATCCAGGTGCCCCCCGGGTGCGAGAAGAACCAGGCAGGCGAGTACCACCACGCGGAGAACCCCGCGTTCCGCTACCTGGGCGAGGATGACGGGAGCAAGTTGACGCTGACACTGGCGCGCACCCGGCCGGGCGCGGAGACCCACACGGATGGGGGCACCACGGTGAGCATCGTGCTGAACCGCACGCCGGACGGCTTCGTGGGCGAGACGCGCTCCACCACGTTCACCACCGGGGGCGTGGCCTGCCCGGTGCGCTTCCCGACGCGAGCCGTGGTGTGTGACGAGAAGGGCCTGACGCTGCGCTCCATCGCGTCCACGGCCATCGACGAGGACTGCCGCCCGGCGCCCAGCGGTCCGCAGCCGGTGTGGAAGGAGCAGCGGCTGCTGAGGAGCACACCCGATGCGGGAGTCCCCGACGCGGGCGGGGTGGACGCGGGCGTCCCGGACGCGGGGACCACGGCCGGAGACGGAGGAACGTCCGGGCGCTGAAACTCCCTCTCCCCCTGGGAGAGGGTCGGGGTGAGGGTCTTCCCCACCCCGGTTCCCACTACGCGGCGCGGCGCGTCTGCTCCTCGGACACCGCGACGGGCGCGGGAGCGGACTCGGAGACCTTCAGGCGGCCCTCCAGGAGGCTGGAGAGGCCGACGTACAGGAAGCCGGCGAGGAACAGGAAGATGAAGGGCACCGAGCCCCAGATGCGCTTGTCGATGGCGAACCAGAGCGCACCCATGAAGTAGGTGGCGAAGCCGAGCTCGATGAGCGGCAGCAGGGTCTTGCTGCCGCGGTAGCTCTTCTTGATGGCGGTGACCTTCTTGCCCTCGGCGCCGGTCTTCGGGGTACGAGCGAAGGCGGACTGCTGGCCCAGGAGCGCCTCGATCACGGCCTTGGCGTTGCTGATGGCCATGCCGATGCCCAGGCTCATGATGAAGGGCAGGTACTTGAAGCGGTCCCAGCCCTTGGCGCCCTGCTCGCGCTGGGCGGCCACGTAGAAGACGCAGACGCTGGCGGTGGCGCTGATGAAGAAGGGCAGGTCCAGGAAGAGCGTGCCGTACAGGCCGTGCTGGAAGCGCACCACCATGGACAGCGGCATGAGCGCGCTGAGCAGCACCATCAACAGGTAGGCCATGTTGTTGGTGAGGTGGAAGAAGGCCTCGCGCTTCACGGCGAAGGGCAGGTCGCTCTTGAGGATCATCGGCAGCAGCTTGCGCGCCGTCTGGATGGAGCCCTTGGCCCAGCGGTGCTGCTGGCTCTTGAAGGCGTTCATGTCCACCGGCAGCTCGGCCGGGGAGATGACCTCGGGCAGGAAGACGAACTGCCAGCCCTTCACCTGGGCGCGGTAGCTCAGGTCCAGGTCCTCGGTGAGCGTGTCGTGCTGCCAGCCGCCCGCGTCGGAGATGGTCACGCGCCGCCAGATGCCGGCCGTGCCGTTGAAGTTGAAGAAGCAGCCGGCGCGGTTGCGCGCGGTGTGCTCGATGATGAAGTGGCCGTCCAGGAAGATGCTCTGGGCCTGCGTGAGGATGGAGAACTCACGGTTGAGGTGGCCCCAGCGCACCTGCACCATGCCCACCTTGGCGTCGGCGAAGAAGGGCACCGTGCGCAGCAGGAAGTCCGGGCTGGGCACGAAGTCCGCGTCGAACACCGCGATGTACTCGCCCGTGGCCGTCTTCAGGCCGTTCTCCAGCGCGCCCGCCTTGAAGCCCGAGCGGTTCTCGCGGTGGATGTAGACGATGTCGTGGCCCTTCTGCCGGTGGCGCTCCACGCACGCGCGGGCGATGCCGCACGTCTCGTCCGTGGAGTCGTCCAGCACCTGGATCTCCAGCAGCTCGCGCGGGTAGTCGATGCGGCACACCGACTCCACCAGGCGCTCCACCACGTACATCTCGTTGAAGATGGGCAGCTGGATGGTGACCCGCGGCATGGCCGGCAACACGCCCTTGGGCGTGGGCAGGCGGAACTTGTGGCGGTAGTACAGATACGCCATCCGGTAGCGGTGCGATCCGTAGACCGCCAGCACGCACAGGACGCTGAAGTACACGCCCAAGAAGATGATCTCGACGGTGGTCATCTGACCTGGCCCCTCCCGCGGGTGAAGTCGCCGCGGTCCTTACCCTGCTCGGCGGAGTTTGAAAGACCGACCCTCGCAGACCGCCGCACTCGGTCCCTCGGGGCCCCCCGCCACGTATGTGCCCGGAAAGACAAGGGTTTGTCTTTACCGGGTCATAACGAGCGCCGGACAATAGGGACGCGTCAGGTGACTGTCAAATGGTTGTCCGAAGCAGCCCCCGCGGAGAGGCCTCAACTGGCGGCGCGCTGGGCCACCGCGACGGGCGCCGCGGAGGGCGGTTCCGGGGCCAGCGGCGCCTCGGACACGTCCACCTCGTCGCGCGTGGCGAGCGACAGGATGTGCTCCACCAGCGCGGGGAAGTCGAGCCCCTTTTGGGCCGCAATCTTCGGCAGCAGGCTGACGGGCGTCATGCCGGGCAGCGTGTTCACCTCGAGGATGACGTCATTCTCATCCTCCGAGCAGATGAGATCCACCCGGCCGTAGCCGCGGCAGCCCAGGGCGCGGTAGGCGGCGAGCGCGAGCGCCTCCACGTTGGCCACGCGCGTGGGGGACAGGCGCGCGGGGAGGAAGTAGCGCGAGCCGCCCTTGTACTTGGCGTCGTAGTCGAAGCCCTCGCGCGGGGTGGCGATCTCACAAGTGCCGAGCACCTCCTCGCCGAGGATGCCCACCGTCACCTCGCGGCCGCGCGCCATGCGCTCCACGAGGGCCTCGCCGCCGAAGCGGCAGGCCTGGGCCACGGCGGCGGCGAGCGCCTCGGGCTCGCGCACCACGGAGAGGCCCACCGAGGAGCCACCACACGCGGGCTTCACCACGCAGGGGAAGCCGAGGTCGCCGTGAATCTCCAGGGCGCGCGAAATGTCGGCGCGGCCGAGGCGGTAGCCCATGGGCGTGGGGAGGTTGTGCAGGCGGAAGAGCTTCTTGGCCATGGGCTTGTTCATGGCGAGCGCGGAGGCCAGCACGCCCGAGCCCGTGTACGGCAGCCCCATCAGCTCCAGGAGGCCCTGCACCTTGCCGTCCTCGCCCATGCGGCCGTGGAGCGCGAGGAAGGCCACGTCGAGCTCGGCCGAGCGCAGCGCGCGGTCCAGCCCGGGGCCGGCGAAGATGCGGCTCACCGTGTGGCCGCGGGACTCGAGGGCCGCCACCACCGCCTCACCCGTCTTCAACGAAATCTCCCGCTCCTCGCCCCAACCCCCCATCAGAACACCGACGCGCTTGCCCATGACCTTGGATTCCTCCTTGTCCAGGGACTAGAGCACACGGGATGCCAGCGGCCCGTGCGTGCCCGCGTGCTCGCCCGGCTGCTCGAAAGTGCCGTCTTCCCGGGCACTTCGAGACACGGAGAGCGGGAACACACACGGAGCGAGCGTGTCCGGAAGACCACGCCGTGGCCCTCGGACCACGCTCCTCTCCGCTGTTCACCCGAACCAGCGTCCCGACGTGGGGGCGAAGACGCGCAGCTTGTCGCGCAGGCTCTCGGGAGCACGCGCCTGAATCACGGCGTGCACCTCGTCGGGGCTGTAGGCCTGGCTGAAGTGCATCAGCACCAGGGCCTCGTTCTTGAAATCCTCCGCCCGCGCGAGAATCTCATCCAGGTGGATGTGCAGCCGCTCCTGCGCGTCCTGCACCGTGCGCTTCGCGTCGATGAACGTGCACTCCAGGATGAGCACCCGGCAGTCGAGCAGCGAGGGCGCGGTCTCCAGCACGTGCGAGAGCGTGTCGGTGGCATAGGCCAGCTCGAGACGGTCCACCTCGTCGAAGAGGGGCTCACCCGCCTGGCGCCGCCGGCCGATCTCCGCCGGGGGCAGGCCCTGGTACTCGGGCTTGAGCTTCGAGACGCGGCGGTAGAACTGGTAGCAGAGCGAGGGCACCATGTGATGCGTGCGGAAGGCGCGCACCCACAGCCCGTGCCCCAGGTGATGCGTGTCCCCCGGGTGCATCGGCACGGTCTCGATGTCGGTCTCGGTCCGGTGCAGCCGGCCCTGCACCGCGAGCGCCTCGCGCACGGGCGCTTCGATCTCCGCGGGCAGGAACACCTGCGGCGGCCCCTTGCCGATGAGCGTGCGGATGCCGAGCAGCGAGCCGAGCGCGCTCGCATGGTCCGAGTGGCCGTGGCTCAGGAAGATGCGGTCCGTGCCCGCGAAGGAACGGATGGGCACTCCGGCGTCGAGCACCACGCCAAGCTCCGGCACCTGCAGCGACGTGTACACGCCGCCGACCGAAATGCCTCGAACCGTATAGGGCCCCGCGCTGACCTCGGTGAGCATCCCGCGAGGCTAACCGGTGGCCCGCGCGGGCTCCAGCAACATGGGCAGCCCGCCCTTGGGCCGGAGCGCCACCAGTGGCTCCAGCTCGACAATCCGCCCGGGCACCAGCCTCGGCCGGAAGCGCCGCAACACCCCCGCGAGCACCAGCACCATCTCCATCATCGCGAAGTGGCTGCCGATGCAGTGGCGCTGGCCCGCGCCGAATGGCAGGTACACGAGCTTCGGCCGCTCCGCCACGCGCTCGGGGGAGAAGCGCTCCGGATCGAACCGCTCCGGCTCCGGCCAGAACCGGGGCTGGCGGTGAATCACATACGGTGACACGGCCACCATGAGGCGCGGATCCGCCGGGATGCGGATGCCATCCAGCACGTCGTCCTCCCGCGCCTGCCGCACGATGACCCAGGCCGGTGGATACAGGCGCATGCTCTCCTCGAGCACCTGCGCGAGGTAGCGCAGCTTCGGAATGTCCTCGGGCTCCGCCTCGCGCTCTCCGAGCACCCGGGCCACCTCGTCGCGCGCCCGCTCCTCCACCTCGGGATGCTGGGACAGCAGGTACCACGTCCACGTCAGCGTGTTGGCCGTCGTCTCGTAGCCCGCGATGAAGAGCGTCATCAGCTCGTCGCGCAGCTGCGCGTCCGTCATCCGCTCGCCCGTCTCCGCGTCCTGCGCCTCCATCAGCATCGCCAGCAAGTCCTGCCCCTCCGTCTCCCCCCGGCGGCGCCGCGCGATGATGCCGAAGATGACCGAGTCGAGCGTCTGGCGCGCCCGGAGGAACGCCCGGTTGGCCGGCGTGGGCAGGGAGAGCGGCAGCGGCAGCAGCGAGAGCACCCGCGCGTTCACCACCTGCTGCCCCACCGTCAGCGAGGGCAGGACACGGTCCGCCTCGCCCAGCACCTGCGTGGAGAAGAGCGCCCGGCTCGCGATGGAGAGCGTCGTCCTCGCCATCTCGTCCGCCATCTCCACCGGCGCGGAGGTGTCGGGCCGCGCGGTCCACCGCTCCACCATGCGCTCCACCTCCTCCGCCATCATCCCCACCATCCGCATCAACCGCTCGCGGTGGAAGGCGGGCTGCGCGAGCCGCCGCTGCCTCATCCAGAAGGGGCCCTCGCTCGTCAGCAGGCCGTTGCCCAGCATGGTGCTCAGCCGCTGCCCCCCGAAGCCCTTCCAGTACCGGCCCACGTTCTCCACGAGCACGTGCTTCACGTGCTCCGGGTTCACCAGCGACACCACCCGGTTCACCGGCCCCATCCTCCACTGCACCACGTCGCCGTACTCGCGGTGCATCCGCACGAGGAACCCGAGGGACTCGCCGCGCCGCTCACGCAGACTCCCCCAGAACCAGTGCCCCTTCGGCCCCGGGGCCTCTCGCGTTCCCGTCATCACGTGCGTCTCCCTCCGCGCGTACGCGCCGCGCGGCTTAACACGCCGCGCCATTCAAAGTTGAAGGTGATGTCATGTTCATTTCCACGGGATTTACCCGATAAGCGGATGCTACAAGAAGCGGCATGAGCACCGAGCAGCAGCCCCTGGAAGTCGAAGGAATCGCCATCGTCGGCATGGCCTGCCGTTTCCCCGGCGCCCCCACGGTGGAGCAGTTCTGGCACAACCTCCAGGAAGGCATCGAATCCATCTCCTTCTTCTCCGACGCGGAGCTGGAGCGCGCCGCCATCGACCCGGCGGAGCTGGGCGATTCACGCTACGTGAAGGCGCGGGGCGTGCTGGAGGGCATCGAGCGCTTCGACGCGCGCTTCTTCGGCTTCTCCCCGCGCGAGGCCGAGCTCACCGACCCGCAGCAGCGCGTGTTCCTGGAGTGCGCCTGGGAAGCCTTCGAGCGCGCCGGGTATGACCCCGCGGCCTACGCGGGCCCCATCGGCGTCTTCGCTGGCGCCGGAGCCAACAGCTACCTGCTCCACCACCTCGCCCCCGCCGGACGGCTGGTGGGCACGGCGAACGCGTTCCAGGCCATCCTCCACAACAAGAACGACCACCTGGCCACGCGCACCGCGTACAAGCTCGACCTCAAGGGCCCGAGCATCTCCGTGCAGACCGCGTGCTCCACGTCGCTCGTCTCCGTGGTGCTCGCCTGCCAGTCGCTGCTCAGCCACCAGTGCGACATGGCGCTGGCCGGTGGCGTCTCGCTCCCCCTCCCCCAGCGCACCGGCTACCTCTACAACGAGCGAGGCATCGGCTCTCCGGACGGACACTGCCGCGCCTTCGATGCCAGGGCGCAAGGCACCGTCCCCAGCAGCGGCGCGGGCGTGGTGCTGCTCAAGCGGCTCGCGGACGCGCTCGCCGATGGCGACACCATCCACGCCGTCATCCGCGGCGGCGCCCTCAACAACGATGGCGCCTCCAAGGTCGGCTACACCGCCCCGAGCGTCGAGGGCCAGGCCGAGGTCATCTCCATGGCCCAGGCCCTCGCGGGCGTGTCTCCCGACTCCATCTCCTATGTCGAGGCCCATGGCACGGGCACGCCGATTGGCGATCCCATCGAGGTCCAGGCGCTCACCCAGGCCTTCCGCCACCACACCCAGCGCCAGGGCTTCTGCGCGCTCGGCTCGGTGAAGACCAACCTCGGCCACCTGGACACCGCCGCTGGTGTCGCCGGGCTCATCAAGACCACCCTCGCGCTCCAGCACCGGCGCCTCCCGCCCAGCCTCCACTTCGAGGCTCCCAACCCGGAGCTCGGCCTCGACTCCAGCCCCTTCTACGTCAACGCGCGCCTGCGTGACTGGGATGCGCCCTCCCCCCGGCGCGCCGGTGTGAGCGCCTTCGGCCTCGGCGGCACCAACGCACACGTGGTCCTCGAGGAGGCTCCGGCGCATGCGGCTCCCGCGCCCTCGCGTCCCTTCCAGCTCCTCCAGTTGTCGGCCCGCTCGGACGTGGCCCTGGAGGCCATGACCGCCCGGCTCGCCTGGCACCTGAAGCAGAACCCCGGCCTGTCGCTCGCGGACGTGGCGTACACGCTCGCCGTGGGCCGGCGGACCTTCGACCACCGCCGGTTCGTGGTGTGCCGTGACGCCTCGGATGCCATCGCGGCGCTCGAGAGCCTCCATCCTGGACAGGTCCTCTCCCGCGTGCAGGAGCCCGTCCGCCGCTCGCTGGTGTTCATGTTCCCCGGCCAGGGCTCCCAGCATCTGGGGATGGCCGCGGACCTCCACGTCTCCGAGCCCGTCTTCCGCGAGACGCTGGACCGCTGCCTCGACTCCCTGCGCCGGCGCCATGACCTGGACCTGCGCCCGGTGCTCTTCCCCGCGGACCGGAACGACGCCCACGCGGCGAAGCGGCTGGAGCAGACCGCCCTCGCCCAACCGGCCCTCTTCGCCGTCGAGTACGCGCTGGCGAAGCTGCTCGAGTCGTGGGGCCTGCGGCCGGACGCGATGATCGGGCACAGCGTGGGCGAGCTCGTCGCCGCGTGCCTCGCTGGTGTGTTCTCGCTGGAGGACGCGCTGGACCTCGTCGCGCTCCGGGGCCGCCTGCTGCAGGCGTGTCCTCCGGGCGCCATGCTCTCCGTCCAGCTCCCCGAGCACGAGCTGTTGCCGCTGCTCGGCGCCGGGTTGGAGATCGCCGCGGTGAATGGCCCGTCCTCGTGCGTCGCCGCGGGCGCCATTGAGGCCATCGACGCGCTGGAGCGGCGGCTCTCGGAGCGCGCGGTGACGTGCCGGCGGCTGCATACGTCCCATGCCTTCCACTGCGCCCGGGTGGACTCCGCCGTGGCCCCCTTCCGCGAGGCCGTGGCACGGGTGAAGCGGAATGCGCCCACGCTCCGCTTCCTGTCCGGCACCACGGGCACGTGGCTCTCCGCCGAGCAGGCCATGGACCCGGGCTACTGGGCCGAGCACCTGCGCCGTCCCGTGCGCTTCGCCGATGGACTGGATGAGCTGCTGAAGGAGGACAAGGCCCTCCTGCTCGAGGTGGGTCCGGGGCGTGCGCTGCGCACGCTCGCTCGGTGGCACCCGCGCAAGAAGCCGGACACGGCGGTGCTCAGCTGCCTGCCGGCTCCCGATGAGCAGCGCACCTCGGACGTGGAGCACCTGCTGCGCACCGTGGGCCAGCTCTGGCTGCACGGCGTGGCCGCTCCGGGTCTCTTCTCCGCGGAGAAGCGCCAGCGCGTGCCGCTGCCCACCTACCCCTTCGAGCGCCAGCGCCACTGGGTCGAGCTCCGCGCCTCTCACTCCGCTCCGGTGGGTTCGCTCGAGAAGCGCACGGACCTGTCGAGCTGGTTCTACCTCCCGGTCTGGAAGGAGTCGGTGCCCCCGGCCACTCCGAAGCCCACGGCGGGCGCGAAGCCCACGGCCTGGCTGCTGCTCAAGGATGGAGCCGGGCTCGGTGCGCGCATCGCCGAACACCTGCGGAAACAGGGCGCGGAGGTCGTCGAGGCCCAGCTGGGACGTGCCTTCCGGCGCACGGGCGCGGACACCTTCGAGCTGGCCCCCACTCGCGAGGCCCATGCCGCCCTGCTCTCGGAGCTGCGCACCGAGGGTCGCGCCCCCGAGCGCATCCTCCACCTCTTCGGCCTCACGCCCGAGGCCACCGGCGTCTCCTCCGAGGACGTGCTCTCCCGCTCCTTCCACGGCCTGTTGATGCTGGCCCAGGCGCTCGGGAGCCAGGGCCTGGAGCGCCCGGTGCACCTGATGACCGTGACCAACGGCATGCAGGAGGTCACCGGGGGAGATCTCGTGTGGCCCGAGCAGGCCACGGTGCTCGGCCCCGTCCGCGTCATCCCCCGCGAATACCCCAGCCTCCGCTGCCGGAGCGTGGACGTCTCGCTGCCTCCCGCGGACAGCCTCCACTTCGCTCGGCTCGCCGGGTTGCTGGCGGCGGAGGCCTCCTCCGATTCCGAGGCGCCGGTGGTCGCCTGGCGCAACAACCGCCGGTGGGTGCAGGACTTCGAGCCGCTCCGCATCGACGCGGGAACACCGCCCCTGCGCGAGCGTGGCGTCTACCTCATCACCGGTGGCTTCGGCGGCATGGGGCTCTCGCTCGCCGAGGCGCTCGCCTCCAAGGTGAAGGCCCGGCTCGTGCTCACCAGCCGCACCGGGCTCCCTCCGCGCGAGGAGTGGCCCCGGCTCCTGGACGCTCCCGGCCAGGAGGAGACGCGCCGGAGGATCCGCGCCGTCCAGCGGCTCGAGGAGCTGGGCGCGGAGGTGCTCGTGTGCCGCGCGGACGTCACCGCTCTGGAGGCGATGCGCGGCGCCGTCGCGGCGGCCCGGGAGCGTTTCGGTGCGCTCCATGGCGTCATCCACGCGGCGGGCGTTCCGGGCGGAGGCCTCATCCAGCTCAAGACGCCCGAGGCCGCCGCCGCCGTGCTGGCCCCCAAGGTGAAGGGCACGCAGGTGCTCGCGGCCGCCATCGAGGGCCTCCAGCCCGACTTCCTCGTGGCCTGCTCCTCGCTGTCCTCCGTCGTCGGCCGGCTCGGGCAGGTGGACTACACGGCGGCCAACACCTTCCTGGATGCCTTCCTGCGCTCCTGGCACGCGCGCACCGGCATCCACGCGGTGGCGGTGAACTGGGGCGCCTGGGACGAGGTGGGCATGGCCGCGCGCAAGGGCTCCCGCGAGGACGAGCCGGTCCGCGTGCTCGACCATCCCCTCCTCCACCGCTGCCTCGTGGACACGCCGGAGCGCCTCGTCTTCGCCAGCGACATCGGCAATGGCCCCTCGCGCTGGGTCGTGGACGAGCACCGCATCGTCGGCGTCCCCACCGTCCCCGGCGTCGCCTGGTTCGAGCTGGTCCGCGCCGCGCTCGCGGAGAGGGCCCAAGGCAGGACGCTCGAGCTGGTGGACACCTTCTTCCTCTTCCCGCTGCGCGTACCGGACGGCGAGACGCGCGAGGTCCGGCTCGTCATCGACAAGGAGGGCGAGGACTACCGCTGGGTCGCGCGCTCGCAGCCGAAGGACGGCTCCGGCAAGGCCACCGCGCATGCCACCGGTCACGCCCGGTTCATCCAGGCTCCGGAGCCGCGGGTGCTCGACGTGGACGCCATCCGCCGCCGGTGCGGCCACACGCCCGCCTCCTTCGAGGCCGAGTACGAGGAGGACCTCGGGCCCCGGTGGCGCAGCGTCCGCCAGCTCCACGTGGGCCAGGGCGAGCTGCTCGTCACCCTGGAGCTCCAGCCGGAGTTCTCCGCCGACTTCGAGCGGATGCACTTCCACCCCTCGCTCATGGACCGGACCTCCGGCATGGCGAAGAGCTTCCTCGCCGAGCACGGCTTCTACCTGCCGTTCGGCTACGGACGCCTGCGCTTCCTCGGGCCCATTCCGCGGCGCATCCACGCCCACGCGCGCTTCCTGGAGCAGGCGGGCTCCGATGGCGAGACGCTCGTCTTCGAGGCCGTGCTCATGGACGAGCAAGGCCACGTGGTCGCCGAGGTGGAGCGGCTGACGCAGAAGCGGGTGAACGACCCCGCCGCGGAACTGCGGGCACTGGCCACCTCGGAGCAGGAGCCCGTGTCCGGCACGGGGCGGCCCGAGGGCGAGCGGCAGGAAATCCTCCCGCACGAAGGCGTGGCCGCGCTCGAGCGGCTGCTGGCGGCGCGGGTGATGCCGCAGGTGGTGGTCTCGGTGAGGGATCTGCGGGCCACCCAGGAGCGCACCGACGAGGTCGTCCGCGAGCGCATCGCCGAGGCCGTGGGCGGTTCACGCACGGAGAGCAGCGGGCTCCAGCCCCGGCCGGGCCTCAAGACGGCTTACGAGGCGCCTCGCAACGAGCTGGAGCAGAAGCTCGCCGCGGCGTGGCAGGAGGTGCTGGGCATCGAGGGCATCGGCGTCCACGATGACTTCTTCGAGCTCGGCGGCGACTCCGTCATGGCCATCCAGATCATGGCCCGGGGCAGCCGGCAGGGGCTCCAGCTCAACCCGGAGCAGTTCTTCCAGAGCTCGACCATCGCGCAGCTCGCCCGGGTGCTGGAGGGAATGCTGACGCTCCAGGGTCCCGTGGTGGGCCCCGTGCCCCTCACTCCCGCGCAGCACCGCCTCCTCGGAGAGGACCCGCCGCCGCCCGCCGGAGCGAGCCGGGTGCTGGGGCTCGACCTTCCGGGGAGCATCGAGATTCCCCGCCTGGAGAAGGCGCTCGCGGAGGTGCTCACGCAGCACGATGCGCTCCGCCACCGCTTCGTCCGCGAGGACTCGGGCTGGAAGCAGGAGGGCATGCCCCCGGGCACGGCCGTGCCGCTCCTGATGGGGGGTGACGAGACGAACCTCCAGACGCGGCTCGACCCGAATCAGGGAACGCTGCTGGTGGCGTCGCTCGCCCACCGCCCGGGGCGAGAGGACCGCCTCCTGCTGGCGGGCCACGCGCTCGTGCTCGACACGGCCTCGTGGCGCATCCTGTCCGAGGACCTGAAGGAAGCCCTGCGGCGCAAGGACGGCGAGAGCCCACGCCCGAAGACGGCCTCCTTCAAGCGCTGGGCGGAGCGTCTGGCCGAGACCGCCGCTTCCCGGAGCACCGAGGCCCCGTCCCGGGACAACCTCACGCGCCTCCCCGTGGAGCGCACCGCGCGAGGACCCCTGCGCGAGCACACGGTGTCCCTGTCCGTGGAGGAGACGCGAGCGCTCCGGGAGAAGCTCACGAGCGCCTGGCGCGCCGACCTCGGCGAGGCCCTGCTCATGGGACTGGCCCGGGCGCTCCCCGCATGGACGAAGGGACGCACGCACCTCGTCGACTTCACCCGTGACGGGCGCGGCGCGTTCGAGGGCATCGACTGCTCGCGCACCGTGGGCTGCTTCGACGTGAGCTGGCCGCTGCGGCTCGAGACGCCCGAGGGCGCTGACGAGGTCTCGCTCCTCAAGGCCATCAAGGAGCAGGTCCGCCAGCTCCCCGCGGGCGGGGCTCGCCCCCAGGCCGACGTGGAGCTCCGGCTGTCGGACGAGGAGCTTCCGGAAGGGCTCTCCAGCCAGCGACCACCGGATGACCACGCGCTGGTGCTCGAGGGCTCGCTGTCCGGTGGCCGGCTCCACCTGCACTGCACCTACGCGCAAGGCGCCTGCCGGGACGCGGACGTGGAGCGGCTCGCCACGGACGTGCTCGGTGCGCTGCGCGCGCTGTGCGCCGAGGACCCGAACACCCGCGCCGCCCTCACCGCCTCCGACTTCCCCCTGGCCCGGTTGGACGAGGCCCAGATGGACACCCTCGCCCTGCTGCTCGAGCAGGCCGACCAGTCCGGCGAGTGACCGCACCGCATCCCCGAGGACGCCATGAAGAACGTCGATGATGTCTACCGGCTCTCGCCGATGCAGCAGGGCATGCTGTTCCACAGTCTCTACTCGCCCCGGGGAGGCACCTACGTGGAGCAGGTGTACTGGCTGTGGCGCGGGCCGCTCGATGCCGCGCTGTTGCGCCAGTCCCTGCAACGGATGGTGGAGCGCCATGCCGTGCTGCGCACCGCCTTCTTCTGGGAGGGCCTCGCCGAACCCATCCAGGCCGTGCGCCGCGAGGTGAAGGTGCCCTGGGAGCAACAGGACTGGCAGGACCTGCCGGAGCGCGAGCAGGAGGCGAAGTGGAACGCCCTGCTCGCCACCGATCGCCAGAAGGGCTTCACCCTCACCGCGGCGCCGCTCATGCGCTTCGCCGTGCTGCGGCTCGGGCCGGAGCTGTACCGGTGCCTGTGGAGCTACCACCACCTGCTGCTCGACGGGTGGTCGCTGCCGCTGTGCCTGCGCGAGCTCGCCCAGCACTACGACGCGCTCTCACAGGGCCGCGAGCCGGAGCTGGAGCCGGTGCGCCCCTTCCGGGACTTCATTGCCTGGCAATCCAAGCGCGACCGCGCCGAGTCCGAGCAGTACTGGCGGCAGGCGCTCCAGGGCTTCACCGCGCCCACGCCCTTCTGGGTGGACCGGGGCGCCGAGCTGCCGAGCCAGGCGGACGCGACGTATGCCGCCCGCACCATCCGCCTGCCCGTGACCACGATGGAGCGGGTCGCGGCGCTCGCCCGCCAGCATCAGCTCACGCCGGGCACGCTCGTGCAGGGGGCCTGGGCCCTGCTGCTCTCCCGCTACAGCGGCGAGCGCGACGTGGCCTTCGGCAACGTGACGTCCAGCCGCTCTCCGTCCCTCCCCGGCTCCGAGACGATGCTGGGGCTCGTCATCAACACGCTGGTGCTGCGCACGGCGGTGCCCCCCGAGGCCCGGCTCGTCCCGTGGCTCAAGCAGCTCCAGGCGGAGCAGCTCGCCGCGCGCCGGCATGATCAGCTCTCGCTGGTGGAGGTGCAGGGGCTCGGGCAGGTGCCGCGAGGACAGCCGCTGTTCCAGAGCGTCATCGCCATCCACAGCGGGCCGATGCCGAAGCTTCCCCCCTTCGCCGGAGGCAAGGTAACGCTGGATGGCATCGGCTACGCGGACCCCCGGACGGGCCATCCCCTCACGCTCATGGCGGACCTGGCCGAGACGCTGGAGTTGCAGCTCGTCCACGACACGGGCCGCTTCGACACCGCCACCGTCGACCGGATGCTCGGGCACCTGCGCGTGCTCCTGGAGGGCATGGTCGCCCATCCGGAGCGGCGGCTGTGCGAACTGCCCCTGGTGACGGAGGAGGAGCGGCGCCATCTACTGGTGGAGTGGAACGACACCACGCGGCCCTTCCCGCGCGACGCCTGCCTGCACGAGGTCTTCGAGGCCCAGGTGGCGCGGACGCCCGAGGCCGTGGCGGTGGAAGCCGAAGACGCACGCCTGACGTACCGGGAGCTGGACCGGCGCGCCAACCAGCTCGCGTGGCACCTGCGCTCGCTCGGCGTGGGGCGGGGCGCCATCGTCGGACTGTGCCTGGAGCGCTCGGCGGAGACGGTGGTGGGCGTGCTCGGCATCCTCAAGGCGGGCGGAGCCTGGCTGCCCCTGGACCCGGCCTACCCGCGCGAGCGACTGGCCTTCATGCTGGACCAGGCCCGCGTCTCCGTGCTCGTCACCCAGCGCTCCCTGGCGGAGCTGCTGCCCTCGGGGAGCGAGCGGCGGGTGCTCATGGACGAGGACCGCGAGACGCTCGCCGCACTGCACGCGGAGCCACCGCCGTCCGTGGGCACCGGCCCCATGGACCTCGCGTACGTCATGTACACCTCGGGCTCGACGGGACGGCCCAAGGGCGTGTGCGTGCCCCACCGGGGAGTGATGCGCATGGCCATGGACACCGGCTACTTCGAGACCGGGCCCCAGGAGACCTTCCTCCTGCTGTCGCCCATCTCCTTCGACACCTCGGCCTTCGAGCTCTTCGGCGGCCTGCTGCACGGCGCGAAGCTCGCGGTGTGCCCTCCGCACATGCACTCGCTCGAGGAGCTGGGCGGAGTGCTGAAGCGCTACGCGGTGACGACGCTGTGGCTGACGGCGCCCCTCTTCGACCAGATGGTGGCGTACCACCCCGAGGCCCTGGACTCCGTGCGACAGGTGCTCGCCGGGGGTGACGTGATTCCTCCGGGCCGGGTGAGGGAGCGGCTCTCGCGCGGGGGCCTGGTCATCAACGGCTACGGGCCCACGGAGAGCGCCACCTTCACCACCTGCTACGTGATGAAGGAGCCGGGACAGGTGGAGCGCACCGTCTCCATCGGCCGGCCCATCGCCAACACCCAGGTGTACCTGCTGGACGGGCAGCTCCAGCCCGTGCCCATGGGCGTGCCCGGTGAGCTGTACATCGGCGGAGACGGGCTCGCGGTGGGCTACCTCCACCGGCCGGAGCTCACCGCGGAGCGCTTCCTCCCCAATCCCTTCGGCCGCGAGCCGGGCGAGCGCATGTACCGCACGGGCGACATCGCCCGCTACCTGCCGGATGGCCGCATCGAGTTCCTCGGCCGCGCCGACCACCAGGTGAAGATCCGCGGCTTCCGCATCGAGACGGGGGAGATCGAATCCCATCTCCTGGAGCACCCCACCGTGAAGGAGGCGGTGGTGGTGGCGCGCGAGGACGTCCCGGGAGACCGGCGGCTGGTGGCCTACGTGGTGCCGGGCGCGGGCCACTCGCCGGAGCCCGAGGTGCTGCGCGGCTTCCTCTCGGAGCGGCTGCCCACGCACATGGTGCCCTCGGCGGTGGTGGTGCTGGATGTCCTGCCGCTGTCTCCCAATGGCAAGGTGGACCGCAAGGCCCTGCCCGCGCCCGCGGGTACCGGCGCTCCCGAGACGCCTCCCATGGCCCCGCGTGACGCCGTGGAGCTGCGGCTCGTCGAGCTCTGGGAGGAGCTGTTGAACGTGCGGCCGGTGGGCATCGACCAGAGCTTCTTCGCGCTGGGCGGGCACTCGATCCTCGCGATGAGCCTGCTGTCCCAGGTGTCCAAGCGGCTGGGCCGCACGCTGCCCCTCTCCGTGCTCTTCACGCACCCCACCGTCGAGCGGCTCGCCGAGCTGCTGCGCCAGGAGCCCTCGGCCAGCACGGACTGGACGCCGCTCGTGCCCATCCAGACGAAGGGCAAGCGGCGGCCCCTCTTCTGTGTGCACCCCATTGGCGGCAGCGCGCTCTGTTACGTGCCGCTCTCCCGGCGGCTGGGGACGGAGCAGCCCCTCTACGGGCTCGAGGCCCCGGGGCTCGATGGCCACCGCGAGCCCTTCACCTCGCTCCAGGCCATGGCATCGGCCTACCTCGAGGTCCTGCGCAAGGTGCAACCCGAGGGCCCCTACTCCCTCGCGGGCTGGTCCATGGGCGGCCTCGTCGTCTTCGAGATGGCGCGTGAGCTGCTACGTCAGGGGCAGCGCGTGGAGCAGGTGGTGCTCATCGACAGCTGGGTGCCCAGGCTCCAGCCCGGAGCCGGACCCGCGCGACTCGATGACACGACGCTGCTGCCAGGCTTCGCGATGGAGCTGGGCCGCATCGCGGGACACGAGCTCACGCTGTCCGCCGAGGAGCTCGCGCCGCTCGATGCCGAGGCACGGCTCGCCCTGCTGGGAGAGCGGGCCCGGAGCGTGGGTGCGCTGCCTCCCGGCGTGGGCCCGGAGGTGCTGCGTGCGCGCTTCGGCGTCTACCGGGCCCATGCCCGCGCCTTCCAGGAGTACGTGCCCACCAGGGGCCACCCCGCGCCCATTCTCCTCATCCGCCCGGAGGACGGCGCGCTCGCGGCGGCCTCGGGACCGATGGGAGGCTGGGACACCTTGACGCAACAGCCGCCCCAGCTCGTCCAGATGCCGGGGGACCACTACTCCATCATGACCGAGCCCCTCGTGGCCGAGCTCGCCCGCCACCTGCAGGCCGCCCTCCCATGAAGAACGTCCAGGATGTCTACCGGCTCTCGCCCGTGCAGCGGGAGCTCCTCTCCCGGGCCTCGGCGTCCGAGGCCCGTCCCGCCCAGCTTCACTGGAGCTTCCGCCACGGGCTGGACGAGACGGCCCTCGCGTCCGCCCTGCGCCAGTTGCTCGTCCGCCACACCGCCCTGCGCACCGCCTTCTTCGCCCAGGGCATGAACGAGCCCGTGCAGGTGGTGCGCGAGAAGGTCGAGCCCCGCCTGGAGCAGCGGACGGGCCCGCTCGCGGCGTTCCTCGAGGAGGACCGGCGGCGGGACATGAATCCCGCGAACGCTCCCCTGCTCCGCGTCACGGTGCTGCGGGACACGCCCGGCATGGGCACGGTCGTCCTCACGTACCACCCGCTCGTGCTCGATGAGGACTCGGCGCGGGTGTGCCTCCACGAGCTGTTCCTGCTCTACCGCGCCGCCCGTGAGGGGAGTGAGCCGGTGCTCGGCAAGAGCCGGCCCCACCGCGACTTCATGGCGTGGTTCGAGCAACAGGACGCACAGGCAGCGGAACGGCGGGCCCGGGAGCCGCTCCAGGGTGCTCGGTGCTCGCGGATTCCCGAGGCCTGGCGGGTGACACGGCGGGAAGACCCTCACCCCGGCCCTCTCCCAGAGGGAGAGGGGTTGATGCAGAGGTTCCTCCTGAGTCCCACGGCCACCGCCCACGTGCAGGCGTTCCTGCGGCAGCACACGTTGGAGCTCTCCACGCTCCTCCAGGCCGCCTGGGCGGTGCTCCTTCAGCAGCAGGGCCAGAGGGATGATCTGCTCTTCGGCACCTTCACACACGGGCTCCCGGCCGCACTGACCGGCGGCGGTCCACTGGTGGGGCGCTTCTCCACGCTCGTTCCTCGGCGGATTCAGGTGCCCTCACGCGGCACGCTGCTGCGCTGGCTCCGGGGCCTCCAGGCCGAGCACGCCGAGCGGCACGCCTCCGATTACTTCGCGCCCTCCCAGTTCCAGAGCTGGCTCGAGGTCCCCCCGGAGGACCTGCCGCTCTTCGACAGCATCCTCACCACCGGCACCGAGGACGAAGCCCTGGGGCCCCTCGCCCGGAGCCTCGGCTTCCACGGCCTCACCCGGGAGATGACGGCCCTCCCCGCTCCGCTCGTCGTCCACGCCGAGCAGGGACCCCGGCTGGAGCTGCGGTTCCACTACGACCCCGGACAGCTCGCCTCCACGGCGGTGGCGCATGCCGCCGCGCACCTCGGGACGCTCCTGGAAGAGCTGGCGCTCCGGGCCGAGCAGGAGCCTTCCGCGCTCTCTCCGCCCCCGAAGATGCCGGAGAACCGCGTGGCGGGCGCCATCACGGGGGGCACCCGCTTCGGAGCGGCCGAGGTCCAGGCCGTACTCGCGAGGCACCCGGCGGTGGCGAGGGTGTCCGTGGTTCCCGATGCGAGCACGCCCGGCTCTGGCGCACTGGTGGCCCGCGTGGAGCCCGTGCGTCCGGCCACCGGAGCCCGGAAGAAACCCGGCTTCGGCCTCTTCTTCTTCGCCAACGAGGGCGCTGGCACGAGCGACAAGTACCGCCTCTACCTCGACGGAGCGCGGTTCGCGGACCGCAACGGCTTCACGGCCATCTGGACGCCCGAGCGCCACTTCGACGAGCACGGCGGGCTCTACCCGAACCCCTCGGTGCTGAGCGCCGCGCTGAGCACCCTCACCGAGCGCATCGGCCTGCGCTCGGGCAGCGTCGTGCTGCCGCTGCACAGTCCCTTCCGGGTGGCGGAGGAGTGGTCGGTCATCGACAACCTGTCGAAGGGCCGGGTGGGTCTGGCGGTGACGTCCGGCTGGATGCCCAACGACTTCGCGCTGGCCCCGGACCACTTCGAGGGCAAGCGCGAAGTGCTGTTCCGCTCGCTGGAACAGGTGCGGGAGCTCTGGCGCGGAGGCGCCGTGGCCACGCGGGACGGAGCGGGCAACGAGGTCCAGCTGCGCACCTTCCCCCGGCCGGTCCAGCCCGAGCTGCCCATCTGGCTCACCTGCCCCGGCAACCCGGAGCTCTTCGAGAAGGCGGGCGAGCTGGGCGTGAACGTGCTGACGTCACTGGCCTCGCAGCCGGTGGACGAGGTTCGGGAGAAGATCGCCCTCTACCGGGCGGCGCGGGCGAAAGCGGGACATGACCCGGCGGCGGGCACGGTGTCGGTGATGCTGCACACGTTCGTGGGGCGGGAGTCCGGCGAGGTGCTCGACCGGGTCCGAGGGCCGCTCACGCACTACCTGCGCACGCACCTGCGGCTCCAGCAGATGCGCGTGCGGAGCCTGGACATCCAGATGGACATCGATGATCCGAAGTGGCTGGACTCGCTGGCCACGTTCGCCTTCGAGCAGCACTACCGGATGAGCGCGCTGATTGGCACGCCCACCTCGTGCCTGCCAATGGTGGACCGGCTGATGGAGGCGGGAGCGGACGAGCTGGCGTGCTTCATCGACTTCGGCGTCGCCGAGGCCCATGCCATCGAGGGCCTGACGTACCTGGCGGAGCTGAAGGAGCTCGCCAACGACGAAGCCCTGCGCACCCGCCGCGTCCTGGCCGAGCACCTGGACGAACGGCTCCCCGGGAAGCCCCCGGTCACTTTCGAGATCCACTGAGAGGTTGAACACCATGGAAGCAAAGAACGCCGTGACGGCGATGCAGCTCCCCCTGAGCATGCGGCTGCTCAACCAGCTCGGCAGCGGTGTGGGCCGGAGGGCCTTCGAGCTGAACGCGGACCAGCTCATGGCGGAGGCACGCAAGCAGACGGGGCTGAACGACTTCGGTGGCGAGGCGTTCATCGAGCCCCTGCGCAGGCTGACGCGCGCCCTGGAGGAAGAGGGGAACCTGTCGCTGGTGGGACGGCTCTCCATCCGGAGGGGACTGCTGCGGTTGCTGGTGCAGCGGCTGCACATCGCCGCGGATCTCGCGCGCCACCCGGAGATCCGCCAGGTGCCCATCGAGCGGCCCGTGTTCATCCTCGGCTTCATGCGGACGGGCACGACGCTGCTCTTCAACCTGCTCGCGAAGATGCCGGGGGCCCGGGCGCCGAAGATGTGGGAGCTGCTGTGGCCCTCGCCGCCGCCGGACCCGGCGACGGAGGCCACGGATCCGCGCATCGAGCGGGCCCGCCTCTTCGCCGAGCAGGCGCACAAGGCACTTCCGGCGATGAAGGCCATCCACCCCTTCGAGCCCACCGCGCCCGAGGAGTGCCTCTTCCTGCTCGGGCTGAGCTTCACCGACTTCGCCGCGGAGAGCCGCGCGCACCTGCCGAGCTACATGAACTGGCTGATGAGCACGGACATGGTGCCGGCCTACCGCTACTACCGCGAGGTGCTCCAGTTGCTCACGTGGAAGTCCCGGGCCCACCACCTGGTGCTCAAGAGCCCCATCCACCTCTACAACCTGGACGCGCTGCTGAGCGTCTTCCCGGATGCGCGCATCATCCAGACGCACCGCGACCCGCGCGAGGTGGTGGCCTCGGGGTGCAGCATGTACGAGGCCTCGCGCATCCTGTCGATCCGCGGCCATGACCCGGTGGCGCTGGGGCAGCAGTGGCTCGACACGTGGGGCCAGGCGATGGACCGGGCAATGGCGGTGCGCGCGAAGGCCGCCCCCGAGCAATTCCTCGACGTGCACTATGACGAGCTGATGGCGGACCCCGCGGGCCAGGTGCGGCGCATCCACCGCTGGGCCGGACTGGGCAACGAGGAGGCAGCGGCCGGAGTCGTGCAGTCGTGGCTCGCGGAGAACCCGCGCCACAAGCACGGCGTGCACCAGTACACGCTGGAGCACTACGGGCTCGATGCCCGGCGGGTGGCGGAGCGCTTCCGGGACTACACCGGGCACTTCAACGTCCGCATGGCATAGCCCCCTCAGCCCTCCCGTCCCGGTTTTCTGATCGGGTACTCACCTGACGTCTTACCGTACCAGGCAGTTCGGCTTTGCCAGGAGGACGTGGACGCGGCCCCAGTTGGGGTCGTACTTGTAGAACAGGGCAATGTCGTCACGGCCATCGCCGTCATAGTCACCACTGACCATCCGGTCCGTGAAGGCATCCGCACTGTAGCCACCGCCGCTGTCCCACCAGCCGGCGTCTCCCTGGTACTGGAACGAGGAACCCGTCGAGAGCAGGACGTGGACGCGGCCCCAGTTGGGGTCGTACTTGTAGAACAGGGCAATGTCGTCACGGCCGTCGCCGTCATAGTCACCGCTGACCATCCGGCCCGTGAAGGCATCCGCGCTGTAGCCACCGCCACTGTCCCACCAGCCGAGGTCTCCCTGGTACCGGAACGAGGAACCCGTCGAGAGCAGGACATGGACGCGGCCCCAGGTGGAGGCGTACTTGTAGAACAGGGCGATGTCGTCACGGCCATCGCCGTCATAGTCACCGCTGACCATCCGGCCCGTGAAGGCATCCGCGCTGTAACCGCCGCCGCTGTCCCACCAGCCGAGGTCTCCCTGGTACTGGAACGAGGAACCCGTCGAGAGCAGGACGTGGAAGCGGCCCCAGTTGGAGGCGTACTTGTAGAACAAGGCGATGTCGTCACGGCCATCGCCGTCATAGTCACCGCTGACCATCCGGCCCGTGAAGGCATCCGCACTGTAACCGCCGCCGCTGTCCCACCAGCCGAGGTCTCCCTGGTACTGCAGCCGAGTGCCTGCCAGGCCCCAGGGTGCATTCGTCTGGAGGGCATCCAAATAGACCCAGCCTTCTTCCTCCATTGTCTCGGAGCGAACCTCGTTAGTGCTCACTGCCAGCGAACGCGCTCGACTGTCTTCGGACGAACCTCCATTACAAGCTGCGAGCGATAGAGCCGCTACGGTCCACAAGTGTATTGCGTTGCGCATGAAGTGACTCCCGCCGGAATGAGCCATCCTGATATTGAGGTTGGTCATTCTTCATGGAAGGTCACATGAAGCCAGAGTGAATCCGCGCGCCGGAGTTGCATGCGTTCACTCCGATGAATGGGTTGAAAGGCTGCTCGGATTCCAGGCATTTGGAATGCCTTATGGTTAGCCCACATGAGCGGCAGTGAGGTACCGGCCTGGCACTCCCGGCTGTCGTGCTGAGTACAGCGGGACAGGAAGGGGGCCGATTTGGTAGAGGAGGAGCCATGTCCAACGTCTACCCTCTGTCGCTGCGCTGGGAAGGCACCACCACCGATCACGCCGCGGGCGAGCACAGCCGCGCCGCGGTCGCCTCCGTACCGGGCAAGCCGGACATCGCGGTGAGCGCCGCGGGGCCCTACGGCGGAGACGACACGCGGTGGAACCCGGAGGACATGCTCGGCGCCTCGCTCGCGACCTGCCACATGCTCACCTTCCTGTCGCTCGCCAGGAAGGTGCGCCTGGACGTCCGTGGCTACGTGGACGACGTGCAGGTGGTGCTCGGCACCGAGGGCAAGGTGACGCGCATCACCGAAATCCGCCTCGCGCCCACCATCCGCGTGGCCCCCGGGACGGACGTGGCCAAGGTGCGCGAGATGTTCGAGAAGGCCCACAAGTACTGCTTCATTGGCCTGTCCCTCAACTCCACCGTGCGCATGGAGCCGCGCGTCGAGGAAGTGCTCCCATAGAGCGGGAGTGGACATCGAACCGGCTCTCACATGTGACTGGCGAGGCTCGCTGCCACCGGCCCGCGAGCCCTCTCCGGCCGTGCGAAGTGCAGCTCCTCTCCGTCTCCGGGAATGAGCACCTTCTCGAGCAGTCCCTCGGCCTTCATCCGTTCGCGCAGCCCTTCGCGCGTGGTCGGGCAGTGGTCGAGCGCTTCCAGGTGATTCAGCACCACCCGTCCGGGTGCCCGCCTGACGAGCGTCACGAGCTCATCGACGGAGAACAGGATGTCGCCGCCCACCCCGAAGTTCGCCGAGCCCGCCGGAGCGATGATGACATCGGGCTGGAGGCGCTCCACGGCCTCCAGGAGATCCTCGGTGAGCACCGCGTCCGACGTGATGTACACGCTCGGCTCGTCCGGGTGCGCCAGGTAGTAGCTCGAGACGCGGCCCAGCAGCCATGCGAGCAGCCCGCGGCCGTGCCGGACCGGGATGCGCTCCACCCCCATCCCGAGCGCACCGTCGGCGAGCTCCCGGACATCGAGTCCCCTCTTCTTGAGGCCCGGCGCGTCCAACCGGCTCGTCCATACGGGTAGCTGGCGCTTCTGGATCCATCGGACGCCCGCCGTATCCAGATGATCCGGGTGGGGGTGGGTGACGAGCACGCCCGTCGCCTCCTCCAGCCACGAGAACGTGTCGGGCGGCAGGGGGACCAGGGGATTGGGGCGGCGGCCGCCTCCAAAGAACTTGAAGCCCGGAATCGAGCCCGGTCTGGCGAGCATCGGATCAATCAGCAGACGGTGCTCTCCCAGCGTCAGCAGGGTGGTGGCATTGCGCAGGTGGTGGATCTTCATGCCCCACAAACTAGGGGCCGCACGAATGGATGGAAACCGCTAGATTCGGAAGCCAGGCATCCATTTTCGCATGGGGGTCCGGATGGAGTGGGAGCTGTTGCGCACGTTCGAGACGGTCGCGCGCCTCGGGAGTCTGACGGCCGCGTCGAAAGCCCTGGGCGTGAGCCAGTCGACCGTCAGCAGACACCTGGCGCGGCTGGAGGAGAGCGCCGGTTCCCCGTTGCTGCTGCGCGAGGCGCCGCTGCGGCTGACGGAGCGCGGGTCCTCGTTGCTGGCGGCGGTGCAGCCCATGGTGGTGGCCGCGCTGGCGGCGCGGTCCGCGCTGGAAGACACACTGGAGCTTCGCGGCGAGCTCACGCTGACCACCGTCGGCGAGATGGTGCGCTGGAAGCTGACGCCCCGCCTGCCCGAGTTCTACCGGGCCTTTCCCCACCTGCGCCTGCGCATCCTGGCGGACAACCGGATCAACAGCCTCGCCGCCGGAGAAGCCGACGTGGCGCTCCGGATGATACGCCCCGAGCGGGGCGAGCTCGTCGCGAAGAAGGTGGGCACGGCCTCCTATGCCTTCTTCGCGGCCTCCTCATTGGAGCTCCACGCCGAGCTCCCCTGGATGGGTCTGACGGGCTCGGTCGCCGGCATCCCCGAACAGCGCCACGCCGAGCGGGCCTTCGCCACCCGCCCCCCACGGCTGCTCGTCGAGGACCTGGAGTCCCTGGGGCTCGCGGTGGAAGCAGGGCTCGGCGTGGCCTTGCTGCCCCGGGTTCTCGCCGCGAGGCTCCACGGTGTCGTGGAGGTGGCGCCGCGGCGGATTGGAGCCCGGAGCAGCGAGCGGCTGCCCTCGCGCGACATCTGGATGGTCGTCCACCGCTCGAAGCAGCACGTGCCCAAGGTGCGGGCATTGATGGGATGGCTCGGAAGCGTCATGAGCGACGAGCGCCCATGAGTGACAACGTCTGAGCATCCAGGGGCCCGGCCCTTCATGTCCATTGTATCCGAGGCCGGCAAGGTCTCCGGCCCTGGTGGTGACGGACACGGCGCGGGGGTTGGACGGGCTGTCAGCGCCCGCGAGCCACCACTGACAGGTTGTCGCACCCGGGGTGTGCGGCACACGGGGAAGAGCCCCGCTCTTCCCTCTGGAGAGGCGCGTGGCGGGGCCGTTGGTCCCGGCCTTGCTCTGGGGGAGTGCATCCACGCTCCCGTCAGGAGGCCACCGATGTCCACGCTCATCCGCCCCGCGTTTCATGCACTCACCCTGCTCTGCATCACGTGCACATGCCTGGTGGCCGCGTACTCCGTGAACTCGGTGGTGGATGCCTCGCTCCAGCCCCTCCCCTCCCTCGAGGATCCACCCAGGAAGGCACGCGCCCAGGAGGAATTGGCGCTCCCCCTCGCCCTGGGACCGCTCGCCCGCCTCCTGGGCCTTCCGGACAAGGTGCGTGAGGAGGTCATCGCCGCACCGGGAGACGAAAGCGACGAGGCGGTGCCGAACACGCTGGGCCTGAAGCTGCTGGGCACGATGGTGGGGGCGAATCCCTCCAACACCTTCGCCTCCGTGTACGAGGGCACCACGCGCCGCACGCGCTCGGTGTGGATGGGAGGTGACATCCTGGGCGCACAGGTGGTGGCCATCGAGCGCACGCGGGTGCTGCTGATGAACTCGGGGCGGCTGGAGTACGTCAGCCCCACGGCGACGGACGCGCTTCCTCCGCCCGTGGAGCCGCGTGCCGCCGCGGCGCCAGCGGCGACGGAGGCGAAGTCTTCCGTCGATGTCCGGCAAGTGGGTCCGCAGAGCTACGAGGTCTCGCGCAAGGACCTGGACGTGGTGCTCGCCAATCCCAGCGAACTGCTGATGCAGGCGCGCGTCATCCCCGCCATGCGCAACGGGGAGTCACAGGGCTTCAAGCTGTTCTCCATCCGGTCCGGCTCGCTCTACAGCCGCATCGGTCTGCAGAACGGGGACATCCTGCAGCGCATCAACGGGCTCTCCATCGCCAGCGCGGATCGTGGGCTCGAGGCCTTCCAGAAGCTGCGCGAGTCCTCGCACATCGAGGTGGAGGTGGAGCGCAACGGCCAGCCGATGCGCCTGACGTACTCGATGCGCTGAGCCCGCCGAAGCAGTCCAGCAGGTCCGCGAAGCCATTCCCCCTCCGCGACCATTTCCCCTCTGCGACCATTTCCCCTCTCCCGGGGGGAGAGGGAGTCTCAGCGCTTCGCGGCGGTCTTGTTCCCGGGCCACACGGAGCGGAGCGTGCCCGCGAGCGCCCGGAGCGCATCGGCGCGGGGAAAACCCGGGCGCCACACCAGGGCGAGCGTACGGCTCGGCGACGGGTCCGCGAAGGGCCGCACCACGAGCTGGCCCAGCCGGTTCTCGATGGGCACCGAGAGCGCGGGCAGCAGCGTGACGCCCCCCGCGCCCGACATCACCATCTGCGCCAGTGTCGTCAGGCTCGTGGCCCGGAAGTCCACCTCGCGCGCCCCGATGCGCGTGCACAGCGCGAGCGCCTGTCCCCGGAAGCAGTGGCCGTCCTCCAACAGCAGCACGTTCTCCTCGTCCAGATCCCGGAACTGCACCTGCTTCTTCTTCTCCAGCGGGTGCCCCGGTGGCGCCGCGACGACGAACGGATCCTCCGAGATGATCGCGTGCTCCACGTCCCCCACCTCGGGCACGAGCGCCAGCAGGGCCGTGTCCAGGCGTCCCTCCTCCAGGTCGCGCACGAGCACCTCCGTCTTGTCCTCGCGCAGGCGAATCTGGAGCCGGGGGTACTGCTTCACCAGCGCGGGGATGACCTCGGGCAGCACGTAGGGCGCGATGGTGGGGATGACGCCCAGGTTCAGCGGCCCCGCGAACGGATCCGACAACCGTGACGCGGCGGACAGGATGTCCCCGGCCTCGGTGAGCACCTTGCGAGCCCGCGCCACCAGCTCCTCCCTGGCGGGGGTCAGCATCACCCGGCGCTTGTCCCGCTCGAAGAGCTTCACCCCCAACACGTCCTCGAGCTGCTGAATCTGCGCGCTCAAGGCGGGCTGGGAGACGTGGCACCGCTCGGCCGCTCGCCGGAAGCCGAGCAGGTCCGCGACGGCGACGAGATACTCCAACTGCCTCAGGGAGATGTCGTTCAGGGAGGGCATGGGCTCTGGAACAACTGATAGCCTCACCCTATCAATCCCATCGGAACGATGTCTTGGGCAACTCAGCGCGAACTCTCTACTTTCCTCCACGTCACGAACGCACTGACGCCACTCGCAGGAGAAATCGCGTGTCCCATCGTCCCCGCTTGACCACCGAGGCCGGAGCTCCGGTCGCCGACAACCAGCACTCCCAGACCGCCGGCGCCACGGGCCCGGTGCTCCTGCAGGACCACCACCTGCTGGAGAAGCTCGCCCGCTTCAACCGCGAGCGCATCCCCGAGCGCGTGGTGCACGCGGTGGGTTCGGGCGCCTACGGCTACTTCGAGGTCACCCACCCCAACATCTCCCATTACACCCTGATGAAGCTCTTCGACACGAAGGGCAAGCGCACCGAGGTCTTCCTGCGCTTCTCCACCGTGGCCGGCTCCAAGGGCGCCCCCGACACCGCTCGCGACCCGCGTGGCTTCGCGGTCCGCTTCTACACCGAGGACGGCAACTGGGACGTGGTGGGCAACAACACGCCCGTCTTCTTCCTGCGCGACGGCATCAAGTTCCCGGACTTCATCCACTCGCAGAAGTACGACCCCTTCACCAACTGCCAGGAGCCCGACAACCAGTGGGACTTCTTCTCCCACTCGCCCGAGGCCACGCACCAGTTCACCTGGCTCTTCGGTGACCGGGGCATCCCCGCCACGCTGCGGCACATGGACGGCTTTGGCTCGCACACCTTCCAGTGGGTGAACGCCAAGGGCGAGCGCTTCTGGGTGAAGTTCCACTTCAAGACCGACCAGGGCATCCGCACGCTCTCCAGCGAGGAGGCGGCGGCCATCGGCGGGAAGGATCCGCAGTACCACCAGCGCGACCTCTACGCGGCCCTGGAGCGCGGCGAGTTCCCCTCGTGGACGCTCAAGGTGCAGGTGATGCCCGAGGCGGACGCATCCACCTACCGCTTCAACCCGTTCGACCTCACCAAGGTGTGGCCGTACAAGGACTACCCGCTCATCGAGGTGGGCAAGCTGGTGCTCGACCGGGCGCCGGACAACTACTTCGCGGACGTGGAGCAGGCCGCGCTCGACCCGAGCAACTTCGTGCCCGGCATCGGCCCCTCGCCGGACCGCATGCTCCAGGCACGCCTCTTCGCGTACGGCGATGCGCACCGCTACCGGCTGGGCATCAACCACACCCGGCTGCCGGTGAACTCGCCCAAGGGCGTGCAGGGCGGCGCGCGCAACTACGGCCGTGACGGCGCCATGGCCTTCGACGGCAACGGCGGCCGGAGCAAGAACTACGAGCCGAACAGCTACGACGGCCCCGCGCAGACGGGCGAGGCCACCGGGCTCGGCGTCTCCGTCACCGGCCTCACGGGCACCTACGTCCCGGTGCGGCACGCCGAGGACAACGACTTCGTCCAGGCCGGCAACCTCTACCGGGTGATGACCGAGCCGGAGCGCCAGCGCCTCGTGGAGAACATCGCGGGCAGCCTGTCTCAGGTGAGCCGCGAGGACGTCATCACGCGCGCCATCTCCCACTTCCGCAACGCCGACGAGGAGTACGGCGCGCGCGTGGCCAAGGCCGTCCACGACAAGCGCCGCTCGCGCTGAGCCCTCCTCTTCCCCTTCCTCCTGCTCGAGGCACTCCCCATGAAGAACCAGACTCCTGATTCGCAGTCGACGGTGACGGACAACGACGTGATGGCCCTGGCGCGGACGGCGTTCCAGCACGCGAGGGCCGGGGAGACGGCCAACCTGGCGTGGCTCGTCGACTCGGGGCTGCCCGTCAACCTCAGCAACGAGAAGGGGGACACCCTGCTGATGCTCGCGAGCTACCTCGGCCAGGAGGGCGCTGCCCGGGCCCTCCTGGAGCGGGGCGCCGACCCCGAGCGCGCCAACGACCGTGGCCAGACGCCCCTGGCCGGGGTCGCCTTCAAGGGGAACACCGCCATGGCCCGGCTGCTGCTGGACCACGGCGCCAGGGTGGATGGCTCGGGACCGGACGGCAAGACGCCGCTCATGTTCGCGGCGATGTTCGACCAGGTGGAGGTGCTCGAGCTGTTGCTCGCGCGCGGCGCCTCGCCGGAGCACAAGGACGCCGAGGGCCGCACGGCGCTCGACTACGCCCGCGCCATGGGAGCCCGCCGCACGCCGGAGCGGCTCACGGAGTGGCTCGCGGCTCGCGTGTGACGCGCGAAGAGCACGGCGGCCGGACAGTCTCTGCTCTACCGGCTCATCGAGAGCCGCGTCCGGCAGCAGATGCAACGCGAGGGCTACAGCGAGGTGAGAACCCCCCAAATCCTCGCGCAACCCATCTGGGAGCGCAGCGGCCACTGGGGCAAACTTCCGCGAGAACATGTTCCAGTTCGCCGGCGAGGGCGAGCGGCACCTCGCGGTGAAGCCGGTGAACAGCCCCGGCCACATCCAGCTGGTGCACCGCATGGCGCCCAGCTACCGCGACCTGCCCAGAGGGAGAGGGAGCATGCGCAACCCGGGCGGATGTGCTTGGCTGCGCCGACTATGGCCGAGCACGTGAACAAGATCGCAATCATCGGAGCCGGCGCCGTGGGCGCCACCATCGCCTATGCCACCATGATCCGGGGAGTGGCCAAGCAGCTCGCCCTCTATGACATCAACCGGGCCAAGGTGGACGCGGAGGTGCTGGACCTCAACCACGGGTTGCAGTTCGTCCCCATGGCCACGCTGGTGGGCTCGGACGACATCGGCGTGTGCGCGGGCGCGGACGTGGTGGTCATCACCGCGGGCGCCAAGCAGAAGCAGGGGCAGACGCGCATGGAGCTGGCGGGCGCGAACGTGGAGATGTGCCGCTCGCTCGTGCCCCGGTTGCTGAAGGTGGCCCCGGACGCGCTGCTGCTGGTGGTGACCAACCCGGTGGACGTGCTCACGTACGTGGTGCAGAAGCTGAGCGGCCTGCCGTCGCGGCGGGTGTTCGGCAGCGGAACGGTGCTGGACTCCTCGCGCTTCCGCTTCCTCATCGCCCGCCACCTGAACGTCGCCGTGCAGAACGTGCATGCCTTCATCGCGGGCGAGCACGGGGACTCGGAGCTTCCCCTGTGGAGCTCGGCGACGGTGGGCGCCGTCCCGCTGAAGCAGTGGTCCGCGCCGGGACACTCGCGGCTGACGGACGAGGACCGCACCCGCATCTTCGACGACGTGCGCAACGCCGCCTATCAGATCATCCGCGGCAAGGGCGCCACCAACTACGCCATCGGCCTGGCCACGGCGCAGATCCTCGAGGCCGTGCTGTACGACGAGAACCGGGTGCTGCCCGTGAGCTCGCGGCTGGACGGCTACCTGGGCATCGGTGACGTGTGCATGAGCGTGCCGAGCATCGTCAACCGCTCGGGCGTGGAGACGGTGCTGGAAGTCCCCCTCGACGACACCGAGCGCGAGGGCCTGCGCCGCAGCGCGGATACGATCCGCCAGGCCATCCGCACGCTCGGCTTCTGAAGAAGCCCGTCCGCCTCCTCCCTCCAGGAGCCCTTCATCGTGACTTCCCGACGTTCCTCCCTCGCGTGGCTCTCCCCCCTCGTGCTGCTCACCGCGCTGGCCTGCCGCAATGAGCGCTCCCCCGCGCCCCCCCCCACGCCCACGGCGAGCACGCCCGTGTTCGGGTTCGATGTCGTCCAGAGCTGGCCGCATGACCCCAACGCCTTTACCCAGGGGCTCGTCTACCGCGACGGCAAGCTGTACGAGGGCACGGGCCTCAATGGTCTGTCGAGCCTGCGCGAGGTGGAGCTCGAGACGGGCGCCGTGCTGCGCCGGCGCGAGCTGGAGCGCCAGTACTTCGGCGAGGGCATCGCGCTCTTCAAGGGCCGCATCTACCAGCTCACCTGGCGCTCGCACGTGGGCTTCATCTACGACGCCGCCACGTTCCAGCAGGTGGGCCGCTTCGAGTACCCCACCGAGGGCTGGGGGCTCACCGACGATGGCACCTCGCTCATCATGAGTGATGGCTCCAGCACCGTGCGCTTCCTCGACCCCGCCACGCTCGCGGTGCAGCGCTCCATCCGGGTGACCGACAACGGCCGGGAGATCTCCCAGCTCAACGAGCTGGAGTTCATCAAGGGCGAGCTCTACGCGAACGTGTACCTGACGAACGACATCGTCCGCATCGACCCGGCCACGGGAAAGGTGACGGGGTGGCTCAACCTCACCGGGCTCCTCCCGCCCCAGGACCGGACCGGGACCGAGGACGTGCTCAACGGCATCGCCTACGACGCGGCCCGGGACCGGCTGCTCGTCACCGGCAAGCGCTGGCCCCGGCTCTTCCACATCCGCCTCGTGCCCAGGTAGTCCACTCCCTCACGATTTCCCACTTTTTCCTTCACAGTTTTATTGAAAAATTCTGCATTGACAGGAGAACTGATTTTATTGGAAAGTGAGGAAGTGCTCGACACAACCGTCGAGCCGGAGGAACCGTCATGCGCACTCGCCGTCTGGTTTCCATCCTCCCCCTCATGCTCCTCGGGAGCGCCTGCAGCGTCGACAGCACCGGGGTCGACACCCAGGCCACCCAGGGGACCCAGAGCAGCAACCTGTCCACCAAGGCCGAGGGCCGGGGTCTGGAGCAGCTGAAGGCGCAGCGTCCGGAGTTCTTCCAGGGCGCCGGTGACGTGTCCCTCAAGCGCAGCCTGCGTGACGAGAAGGGCCTGACCCACGAGCGCGTGTCCCAGAGCTTCCGGGGCGTGCCCGTCTTCGGCGCCGAGGCCATCCTCCACCTCGACGCGAACGGCTCCGTCGCCTCCATCACGGACCGTCTCAAGCGCGACCTCAAGGTGGACACTACCCCCGGCCTCCGCGCCGAGGAGGCCATCCAGATCGCCGTGGCCCAGGTGGGCGGCTCCCGCGCGCTGACGGCCGACCCCAAGGCGGACCTGCAGATCCTCACCGACGACATCGGCAACGGCGCCCGCCTCACCTACCGGGTGCAGCTGCAGAGCGTCACGGACAAGGGCGCGCCCGCGATGCCCAACCTCTTCATCGACGCGAAGACGGGTGAGCTCGTCATGCAGTTCGACAACCTGAAGACGAGCCGCAACCGCAACACCTACGACGCCGGCACCCGCACCACGCTCCCCGGCACGCTGGTGCGCAACGAGACCTCGGGCCCCTCGAGCGACGCGGTGCTCAACCAGGCGCACGACAACGCGGGCTTCACCTACGACTTCTACTTCACCAAGTTCGGCCGTGACAGCTACAACGGCACCGGTGGCACGCTCACCTCGTCCGTCCACTACAGCCGCAACTACGTGAACGCGTACTGGGACGGCACGCAGATGGTGTACGGCGATGGCGATGGCAGCCAGTCCGGCCCGCTGACCGTGCTGGACGTGGTGGGCCACGAGCTCACCCACGCCGTGACCGACACCTCCTCCGACCTCATCTACGCCAACGAGTCGGGCGCCCTCAACGAGGCCATGTCCGACGTCTTCGGCGCCTCCATCGAGGCCTACCGGGATGGTGCCGTCAGCGGCAACACCTGGAAGATCGGCGAGGAGTGCTGGACCCCGGCCACCGCGGGTGACGCGCTTCGCTACATGAATGACCCGGCCCTGGCGGGTGACTACGACTACTACCCCACGCGTTACACCGGCACCTCCGACAACGGCGGCGTGCACTGGAACTCGGGTATCGCCAACCTGGCCTTCAAGCTCATGGTCACCGGAGGAACCCACCCGCGCGGCAAGACGAGCAACGTGGTGCCGGCGCTCGACGCCAACGCGTACACCAGCATCCAGAAGGGCGCGGCCATCTTCTACCGCGCCAACACGGTGTACCTGACGCCGGGCAGCACCTTCTCCGAGGCGCGTGGCGCCACGGCGCAGGCCGCCACCGACCTGTACGGCGCGACCGCCGCCGCCGCGGTGAACGAGGCGTGGGCCGCGGTGGGCGTGGCCGCTCCCCCAGCCTGGACGGTCATCCAGACGGTGAGCAACCTGTCCGGCGCCCGCAACAGCAACACGAACTACACCTACGTCACGCCGGCCAGCGCGACGGCGATGAAGTTCGAGACGATCGGCGGCACCGGTGACGCGGACCTGTACGTGAAGTTCGGCAGCGCGCCCACCACCACCACCTACGACTGCCGCTCCGCGGGTTCGACCGCCGCCGAGTCCTGCACCATCAACGGCGCGAAGCAGGGCACGTACTACGTCCTCATCAAGGGCTACACGGCCTACTCCGGCGTCACCTACAAGGCGAGCTCCGGCCAGTAATCCCTGGCAGCACTGAAGTCCTCACGCCGGCGCGGCTCCTCCTCCTGGGGGCCGCGCCGGTTGTCTTTCGTGGGGCCGGTGCGCGCTACCGGGCGGCCTCGCAGCCGCAGCCGCACTCGTCGAAGAAAGGCTGGAAGCCCTCGATGCAGAGGAAGGTGATGGCGGCGCACGCGTCCGGGTCCCGCGAGACGTAGGAGCGATTCGGGTCGTTGTAGTCGCAGGCCTTCTGCTGTTTCTGGCAGCCGCAACCGCACTCGTTGAAGAACGGGGCGAAGCCCTCCTTGCAGGTGAAGCGGATGGCGGCGCACTGGGCGGGGTCTCGGGAGACGTATTTCATGCCCCGTTCATGGCCCGTGCAGGCAACGGGGTTCATCCTCCGGCAGATACCGCCACAATCCGCGCCGCCCCGGTCCGGGTCACAGTCGTCGCGGGGGTCGTCGACGCAGGCGTACCCCTCGGCGCAGGGGATGCCGGCGATGCCGCCGCAGAAGTCGCCCTGGACCTCCCCGGCCTGGAGCCCGGCCTCCTGCCCGGCATCGGCGGTGGAAGTGCAGGCCGCGCCACCGAGCGCCGCGCCGATGATGAGTACGCCGCACCACATCAAACGAATCGACATCCGGGACCCCCTCCGTTGGGTTGCAGGAGAGGAATGAGGTGGAGGGCGCCGGAAGCAGAGCAGGAAGCAGGCAAGGGCTCCCGCTCCCGGGTCTGACCGAGGGGCCGCCTCTGTGTTCACCCGGATGACGCAGGGCGCCAGCACGAGAGGCGCGACAGCCCACGCCCGCGGCTGGCACTCTCGCGCCCCCATGAGGAAGCCCGTCCATGTCGAGGAGTCCCCGGTGAGCAAGCCGCTCGAGCTGGTGACGATCCCCGCCCCTCCGTCCGAGTTCCACGTCCGCCGCGATGCACGCTTCGCCGCGCCCGGCGAGAAGCGCACGCGCTATCACCTGCCCGAGTCGCTCGACTCGTCCTCGCCCGTCGGCTACCGCACGCGCGTCTCGCTCTCGCGGGAGGAGGCCGGCACGCTGCTGTCGCTGCTCTCGCTGCCGAGGCCCTCGCGCTTCGTCCCGGGCCCCGCCCCCACCGAGCGCGAGCTCTTCGAGGAGTGCTCGCTCGGCGTGCTCTCCGCGAGGCAGTCCACCAACTTCCGCGGGCAGCGCGAGGTGTTGCTGGGCCCCCAGGACTCCGGGCAGGCTGCCGCGCTGTTGCGGCGCATGGGCCGCAAGGAGGCGCCCGTGCTGGATGGTGCCGCCTGCACCCATGTGGTGCTCGCGCGCCCGTACCGGACGCCCTTCACCTTCCTGCTCACCTTCGTGGGCCACAAGCCGGTGACCAGCCTGCTCACCGTGCCGCTGCGCGCCTGGGCCAAGCGCTTCCGCCACGCGGATGACATCCCCACCATCGGCTACCTGAAGGAGCTGCACCTCGGCGTCCTCGCGGATGCCATGGAGCGCGCGACGGTGATTGCCTCGGCGGGCACGCGGCGGGCCCAGGTGTTCCTGGAGCCCTTCGAGCAGCCCGCGGACGCGGCGGCCCTGCGCGAGCTGGAGGCACTGGTGGGCCTCACCCCGGCCGAGCGCGCGGCGGGCTGGCGCATCTCGCTGGTGGCCCAGGTGGGGTACGTGCCCGAGGAGGAGCGCATCCCCATGGAGCGCACCACGGCCCGGCGCCTGGGCGCGGCGCTGCTCGCCCTGCGCAGCGAGCGCATCCAGCCCGGCGTCAACGCCGAGCCGAGCGCCCCTCCGGCCTACCAGACGCGCCAGCCCATGGATGTGCCCGAGGAGCTGACGGTGCAGGCGGGCCGCGCGGCCTACAACGCCTTCGCCCGGTTCACCGGTGTGTCCCGCGAGCGCGCCAAGGAGCTGGTGCTGCTCGAGCGCATCGACGTGCTCACGCCCCATGGCAAGGAGCGGCTGCGCGCGGTCCGCGAGGAGCTGGAGCAGGTCACCGACAAGATCATCGCCCGGCTGCCGCTGTGGGCGGACCTGGCGCTCGGGCGGGCGCTCTCGCGCAACAGTGCACGGGGGCGCAAGGCCTTCGCGCTCGCGGGGCAGCGCATCTATGTGGGCGGATTGTCCCGCCGCGAGGTGGAGCAGTCCGGGTTGTCCTTCGCCCACGCGGTGCGGGCCTTCGGCGCGGCGGCGGCTCGCGGCGCGCTCGTCGCCGAGGTGGCGGGGACCACCGAGATTCCCGAGGGGTGTGACCTCCGCGGCGGCGTGTGCCTGATGGCCGGGCCGGTGAACCAGAACGACATCGGCAAGCAGTTCTTCGGCGGCAAGGACCTGCTCGAGCAGGCCTTCTCCGGGCGGGAGCCCACGAGCCTGCTGGTGTGGACGTTCAAGGCCAAGACGGTGGCCGATCCCATCGGCAACGAGCAGCAGTTGCTGGATGCCGCTCGCAAGGGCGCGCTCGTGGATTTGAGGCCAGGGCCGCACGAGGTCGTCGCCGTGCGGCAGGGCACGGCGATCGGGCCCATGCGTCTGAGTGGCGGCCGGGTGAATGCCGAGCGGGCCTTCGGCGACGTGGGGAACTTCGTCACGGACCCCGAGGGCAAGGAGATTCCGGGCAACCGGGGCACGGCGTGGCCCTCGGCTCAGGCGGATTCGCCCTTGTGGCCTGGGTGAAGCACCCGGGTGACGCACCCGGATGACCCACACATGGAGTGACAGTCCGGCCGGGCACGTTTAACCTGAAAGGCCTGCCCCCCAGTCCTCGGAGGACGGCCCATGTCCCGTGCCCCATCCGCACTCGTCACACTCATCCTCGTCAGCCTCGTCTCCGCCAGCCCACGCACCGCGGAGGCGGGCAACGTCGAACCTTTCTACGGCGCCTTCAGCACCCAGGTCCCCATCGAGCTCCCCGCGTTCCACGCCCTGGAGCCGAACCTGACGCTGACGTACAGCTCGGGCGGGCAGAATGGCTGGCTCGGCGTGGGCTGGTCGGTCTCGGGCGTCTCCTTCATCGAGCGCGCCTCGCGCGGCAAGGGCGCTCCCCGCTACGACGCCAGTGACATGTTCCTGCTCGACGGGCAGGAGCTGGTCGCGGACGCCTCGCTCGGGGGGACGCACTCGACGCGCATCCAGGGCTACATGCGCATCGTGCAGGACAGCGCCAACAACCGCTGGACCGTGTACCGCAAGGATGGAACCCGGCTCAGCTACGAGCCTGTCTTCGCGGTCTCCCGGGGCACGTTCCGGTGGGCGCTCAAGACGGCGCAGGACACGCACGGCAACACGGTGAGCTACGGCTACTGGTGCGACTCCGGCGCGGACTGCTACCTGGACGCGATCGCCTACAACGGGACGACGATCAAGTTCTACTCCGAGGCCCGTCCGGATCCCATCTCCTATGCGACGGGCGCGGGCCTGGCGCGCACGAACTACCGGCTCAAGAGCATCCTGGTCTCGGCCCCTGGTCCGGCCCCCATCCGGGCCTACAAGCTGGCCTATGCCTCGAGCGGCGGCTCCGGGCGCTCCCTGCTGGTGAGCGTCCAGCAGTATGGCCGGGACGTGCTCATCGACGCGGCCGGCACCATCACGGGCGGCACGGCGCTGCCCCCCATGACGCTGGGGTGGTCCGGTGCTTCCGCCAACAAGCAGCTCCAGTACTCCGGCAGCTCCTCCACCTCCACCGAGACGTACTGGACCAGCGTCGTGGACCACCCCAGCTATCACGGGAAGACCGTCTCCCTGGACATCAACGGGGATGGGCGGGACGACCTGGCGATGGTCTACCAGGACGTCAACAACCGCGTCACCCTGGCCCAGCACTGGATCTCCGATGGCGGCAAGCTCCAGTACGCGGGCAGCTCCTCCACCTCCACCGAGACGTACTGGACCAGCGTGGTGGACAGCTCCACCTATCGCGGCAAGGTCTTCCCCATGGACGTGAACGGGGATGGGCGGGGGGACCTGGTGATGATCTACCAGGACGTCAACAACCGCGTGACCCTGGCCCAGCACTGGATCTCCGACGGCAACAAGCTGCAGTACGCGGGCAGTTCCTCCACCTCCACCGAGACGTACTGGACCAGCGTCGTGGACAGCGGCACCTACCACGGCAAGGTCTTCCCCATGGACGTCAACGGGGATGGGCGCGGCGACCTGGTGATGATCTACCAGGACGTCAACAACCGCGTGACCCTCACCCAGCACTGGATCTCCGACGGCAGCAAGCTGCAGTACGCGGGCAGCTCCTCCACCTCCAATGAGACGTACTGGACCAGCGTGGTGGACAGCTCCACCTACCGCGGGCAGGTGCTTCCCATGGACGTGAACGGGGATGGCCGGGGAGACCTGGTGATGGTCTACCAGGACGTCAACAACCGCGTGACCCTGGCCCAGCACTGGATCTCCGACGGCGGCAAGCTCCAGTACGCGGGCAGCTCCTCCACCTCCAATGAGACGTACTGGACCAGCGTGGTGGACAGCTCCACCTACCGCGGCAAGGTCCTCGCCATGGACGTGAACGGGGATGGGCGCGGAGACCTGGTGATGATCTACCAGGACGTCAACAACCGCGTCACCCTGGCCCAGCACTGGCTGTCCGACGGCAACAAGCTCCAGTACGAGGGCAGCTCGTCCACCTCCAACGAGACGTACTGGACCAGCGTCGTGGACAGCGGCACCTACCACGGCAAGGTCTTCACCTCGGACATCAACGGAGATGGGCGGAGCGACCTGGCGATGGTCTACCAGGACGTCAACAACCGCGTCACCCTGTCCCAGCATTGGATCTCCGACGGCGGCAGGCTCCAGTACGCGGGCAGCTCGTCCACCTCCAACGAGACGTACTGGACCAGCGTCGTGGACAGCGGCACCTACCGCGGGCGGGTCCTCCCCATGGACGTGAACGGAGATGGGCGGGGGGACCTGGTGATGATCTACCAGGACGTCAACAACCGCGTCACCCTGGCCCAGCACTGGCTGGCGGCGGGGACTTCACCGGATCTGCTGACCTCGGTGTCCAATGGCCTGGGCGGCACGACGACGGTGCAGTACACGCCCTCCTCCGCCTGGCAGAACACCTCGCTGCCCGCCGGCATGGTCTTCCAGACGGTCTCGTCGGTGACGACCACCGACGGGCGGGGCAGCAGCTCCACCACGAACTACTCCTACCAGGGCGGCCTCTGGTCCCACTCCGAGCG
Organism: Archangium sp.; assembly: GCF_057119385.1. NCBI lineage: Bacteria > Pseudomonadati > Myxococcota > Myxococcia > Myxococcales > Archangiaceae > Archangium > Archangium sp. Next base: position 44,289 of record NZ_DBNGVP010000075.1, read on the forward strand.
CCGCTTCCTCGGCTTCCGCAAGGTGACCGGTGTGCTGGATGCCGCCGGCAACTACACCGAGACCTACTACCACCAGCACGTCGGCTGCGTCTCCAAGCCCGAGGCCACCTACTTCCGCGATGCGGCCGGGAGGATCTACAGCTACTCGAAGTACACGTACCAGGAGAACAGCGCCCCGCCGTACACCTCGCTGCTCACGGAGCGCTGGGACTACGAATGCAACCAGGGCGCCACCTGCCAGCGGGTCGTCAACCAGCTCGGCTATGACGTCTACGGCAACGTGGTGCGCACCCTCGAGTACGGCAACTACGACGCCTCCGGCGACGAGCGCACCACGGTCCGCGGGTTCTACCCGAACACCACCCGGTACATCGTCGCCAAGGCGGCCTACGAGAACGTCTACGCGGGAATCGGCACGGCGGGGCGGCTGATGCGCCAGACGCTCCACGCCTACGACGGCGCCACCACGTACGCCTCGGCGCCCGTGTATGGCGACCTCACCTCGCGCAAGCGCTGGAACGACCAGAGCGGCGGCTATGTGACGGAGGCATTCACCTACGACGCCTCCGGAAACCTGGCCTCACGCACGGACGAGCGAGGCCATACCCGGACGACGGCCTACGACACCACCTTCCGCCTCTACCCGGTGCGGGAGTGCGATGCGCTCGGCCACTGCAAGGGCACCACGTATGACCTGACCCTCGGCAAGGTCACCTCCGAGACCGATGCCAACGGACTGACGCACACGCGCGGCTACGACGCCCTCGGGCGGCTGGTGCGCGAGACCCGGCCCGATGGCGGCTGGGTGGAGCGGCAATACCTCTCGTGGGGGAGCGCGAGCGGCCAGCGGGTGCGCCTCGTCCAATCGGATGGCACGGCGGACGGGCTCTGGGTGGACGAGTACTTCGATGGCATGCGGCGCGTCTACAAGCGCGTGCGCGAGAACGGTGCCACGCATCTCGTCCTGTACTCCGATGGCTCCGAGCGCGTGTGGAAGGAGTCGCTCTGGTACGACCCGGCCACGGAGACGCCCCGCTACCAGGTCTTCGCCTATGACGGCGCGGGGCGCGTGCGTACCGTCACCAGCCCGGACGGCAGCTTCGCGGAGAATGTCTATCAAATCTGCCACAACCCGTCCGACCCCGACTTCGCCGCGCCGCGCTCGTGCATCACGCACTACGACGAGCTCCGGCACGCCACGCGCAAGGCCGCCGACGGCCTGGGCAACGTGGTGGCCGTCTCGGAGTGGAGCGGCGGCGTGGAGAGCCGGACCCGCTACCAGCGGGACGTCCTGGGGCGGCTCGCGCGGGTGACGGACGCCGCGGGCAACGTGTCCACCAAGACGTGGGACTCGCTCGGCAACAAGCTCGCGGAGTGCGACCCGGATCTGGGCTGCTGGAGCTACGGGTACGATGCGGCGGGCAACCGCACCTCGGAGACCGATGCCAGGGGACAGACGACCCGGGTGACGTATGACGCCCTGGGGCGCCGGGTGTCCAAGGCGCTGCCCGGCGGCGGACTCGCGGCGTGGCGCTACGACGAGGCCGGACACGGGGCGGCGGTGGGGGACAGGCCCACGAGCCTCACCTGGGACGAGGGCTCCGAGAACCTCTCGTACGACTTCGCGGGACGGGTGACGAGCTCCACGCGGTGCATCCTCGGGGTGTGCGCCACGACGCGCTGGGCGTATGACCAGCTCGGACGGCTGGCGAGCGTGACGTACGGCGATGGGGAGTCCGTCAGCCACGCGTATGACAGCGCGGGGCGGCTGGCGAGCGTGGGCGGCTACGTCAACGCGCTCGCGTACAACGCCCGGGGGCAGATCACCCGGGTGTCGCTCGCCAACGGCGTCACCCAGTCCTACACCTACGACGCGGGCCGTCAGTGGCTCTCTTCCTCCCAGGTGCTGCGCGGCACGACGACGCTCTACTCGGCCAACTACGCGTATGACGCCGCCGCCCGCGTCACCTCCCAGTCCTCCTCCACGGATCCACTGCTCAACGTGAACTACGGCTACGACGAGCGCAACCGGCTCGTCTCCGTCTCCGGCGCCCAGTCCCAGTTCTTCACCTACGACGCGCTCGGCAACCTCACCTACAACTCCGCGGTCGGCGCCTACGGCTACGGCAGCGCCACCCCAAGGCACGCCTCGACGGTGGCCGGCGCGAGCAGCTACACCTACGACGCCAATGGCAACATGACCGGTGGCGCCGGGCGCGAGCTGCGCTGGGATGACGAGAACCGGCTCGCCTCGGTGACCCGGAGCGGCCAGACGACGACGTTCTTCCATGATCCGGACGGCGGGCGGATCTCCAAGACGACGGCGGGCAACACCACCCGCTACTTCGGCAAGCTCTTCGAGATCGGCCCCGGCGGCGCCTACCTCAAGCACGTGTACGCGGGGGCGCTGCTGGTGGCCAGCAAGGGCCCGGCGGGAACGAGCTTCATGCACCAGGACCACCTGGGCTCGGTGCAACTGATGACCAACGCCACGGGGGCGGTGGTCCACAGCTACGACTACGCCGCCTATGGCAAGACGCTCGCCGACTCCGGCGGCGTGGCCAATACCCGCGGCTTCGGCGGACACGAGACGGACGGGGAGACGGGCCTCGTCTACATGAACGCCCGCTACTTCGATCCGGAGCTCGGACGCTTCATCTCCCCGGACTCCATGGTGCCGGATCTGGAGAACCCCCAGGCGCTCAACCGCTACGCCTTCGGCTACAACAACCCCATCTCCAACGTCGATCCCACGGGCCATGCGCCGGTGGTGGCGGCCGTGGTGGCGGTGGTCTCGGTGGCCGCCTCGACTGCCCCGGTCTGGGTGACGGCCGTGGCGGCGGTGGGAGCGGCGGCCACGGTGGCCGGCTATGTGCTCAAGGATCCCTTCCTGATGACCCTCGGCGGCATCGCCCTGGGCTTCGCCACCGGGTACATGGGGCCGCTGCTGGGAGGCGGCCTCGCGGGAGGACTCATGGGCGCGTCGGTGGCGGCGCTCACCTCACCGCTGAGCCCACTGGAACCCGGGCTGAAACAGGCCATCGGCTGGGCGTACACCGCCGCGAGCTTCGTCGCCGGGCAGATGAAGTCCAGTGAGACGCTGGAGCAGCTCGAGCAGCAGGCGCAGCAGCAGGCGGCCCGGGAGGGAGTGGACATGGCCAGGGTGAGGGCGAACTTCGAGGATCCCCAGCGCGCCCTGAGCTCGGCGTACGTCGCCGCCCAGGAGACACACACCTCGCTGCAGCATGTGCTGGAGACCGCCATGCGCGCGGGGGAGAAAGGCTTCGGAATGGTGGGGCCCGGCAGCGGGATGACCACCACGGTGCTCGAGAAGCTCGTCGGGTGGATTCCCTCCGTCCGGCTCCACGGCGTCGTCCATGACGCCTACGGCTTCGCCTTCAACACCTGGCAGATCGGCCCCGGCTATACCTATGCGGGCCAGCTCCTGCTCTCGCAGGACATGCCGGTCGCCGGCCAGGTCACCGGGGTCTTCCGCAACAGCTTCCTCACCCCCTACGGCCTGAGCGACATCCAGAACTCCGCCATGCGGAGCGGGCGCCAGCTCGAGTTGATGGTCATCTCCTCGACCCGGGGATGAGCCGGTCTCACGGTGCGTTGCCCGGCGCGAGCCCGGTGACGCACCGTGGGCCCTCACGGTTCGACCCGAGGCCCTCGAGGGGAAGTGGGGTCAGGGGGCCTCCGTGCTCGCCTTCGGGGCCGGGCGAGGGGGGCCGTTGGCCACGCTGTTCAGGTAGTTCAGCGACATCTTCAGCTGGTAGTCCGTCAGCTTCGCCGGCACGTCCCAGTCCCGCACGCTCTCGGGCAGGTTCTTCGGCTTCGCCACCGCGTCGGACTCGCTCGACACCACCGGCTCCGCCTTGAAGTGCCGGTCCAGGTCCTTCTCCCGCGGCTGGTCCCTCGCGCCCTTCCCTCCCGGCGCCTCCGGCACCTGGTAGTCCGGCGTGATGCCCTTCTCCTGGATGCTCCGTCCCTTCGGCGTGTAGTAGCGGGCAATCGTCAGCTTCAGCCCCGAGCCATCCTCCAGCTCGATGACCGTCTGCACGCTGCCCTTGCCGAAGGTCTGCGTGCCCAGGATGGTCGCGCGTCCGTGGTCCTGCAGCGCTCCCGCGACGATCTCCGACGCCGAGGCGCTCCCCGCGTTCACCAGCACCACCAGCGGGTAGTCCGGCTCCGTGTCCCGGTCCTTGCTCAGCTCCTCGGTCACGCGGCCGCCCTTGCGCCCCCGCGTGCTCACGATGGGCAGGTTCCCCGGCAGCCACAGGTCGCTCACCGCCACCGCCTGGTCCAACAGCCCTCCCGGGTTGTTGCGCAGATCCAACACCACCCCGCGCAGCGGCTTGCCCCCGTTCTTCTCCCGCAGCCGGTCCAGCTCCTTGCGCAGGTACAGCGCCGTGCGGTCCTGGAAGTTCTTCACCTTCAGGTGCGCGATGCCCCCGTACAGCTCGCCCTCCACCGAGATGATGCGGATGTGGTCCCGGATGATGGCCAGCTCGCGCGGCGCGTTGAAGCCCTCGCGCATGATGGTCAGCAGCACCCGCTTGCCCGCGGGGCCCCGCATGCGCTGCAGCACCTCCGGCACGGGCATGCCCTGGATGGTCTCCCCGTCGATGGCGAGCAGCTCGTCACCGGCCCGGATGCCCGCTCGCGCCGCCGGGGTGTCGTCGATGGGCGCCACCACCACGATGCCCTCGCCCTTGCGCGCCACCTCGATGCCCAGCCCTCCGAACTCGCCGGAGGTGTCGATCTTCATCTCCTTGAAGACCTCGGGCGGCATGAAGATCGTGTGCGGATCCAACGTCTCCAGCATTCCCTGGATGGCGCCGTACATGAGCTTCTTGTCATCCACCGGCTCCACGTAGTTGTTCTCCACGTAGGAGAGCACCCGGGCGAACACCTCGAGCTGCTCGTACGTGGAGGTGTTGGGAGGGGGCGGGGGAGCCTGGAGCAACAGGCCCGCGGCGAGTGCCGCGCGCCAGGAGTGCAGGGAGCGCATGAGCCCCGAGTCTAGCACCCGGCCCGCGCCCCGGCCCTCCTACAGCCCCGCGGTGTCCGCGAACTGCACCAACTCCGACACCAGCTCGTTCGGCCGCTCTACCTGCGGGATATGGCCGAACTCCTCCACCACCCTCACCCGCGAGTGCGGCGGCAGGTGCGAGCGGAAGAAGTCCAGGCTCTGCCGGGGCAGCAATTTCTCACTCCCACCCCACACGCACAGCACCGGCATGGCGAGCGACTGGAGCAGCTCGGGCTTGAGGTACTCGCGCGTGGCCAGCGCATCCGCGCTCAGCTCCCTCACCGCGGGCGTCGAGTAGATGCCCCGCACCATGTCGGCCATCAGCATCATCAGCATGGGCGGACGGTGGAAGAGGCGCCGGGTGAGCGCGCGGGACTGCTCGGCCGTGCGCACGTCCATGGACTGGAGCACCTCCACGAAGAGCTCGTGCCCCACGTCCGCGCCCGCGGGCGCCACCAGCCCCAGGGCCTTCACCAGCTCGGGGTGCTCGGCCGCCAGCTGCACGGACAGGGCGCCACCCAGCGAGTTGCCCACCACGAAGGCCGGGCCCCCCACCACCTTCCGGTGGTACTCCACCAGCATGTTGTACTGGCCCCGCACGCACGTGGGCCCGAGGCAGTACTCCGGCGAGAAGCCGTGCCCCGGCAGGTCCACCGCCAGCACCCGCTCGAAGCGCCGGGCCAGCCCGAAGAAGATGCGCGCGAAGCCGTTGGCCGTCCCGCCCAGCCCGTGCACCAGCAGCACCGGCGGCCCCTTGCCCTTCCCCTTCAGCTCGTAGTGGTGCAGCCGCTGCCCGGCCACGTCCACCATGCTCGACCGCACCCCGCGCGCCACCAACATGCGCCGGGTGACTTCCTGGAGTCCTGAGATGAGATCCACGGCCGGAAGCTAATCCCCTCCATGCCGCACCGCATCATTTCCGTGCCGCATCCTTCCACGAGTGGACGCCCGGTGCCCGGCCCGGGGCGAGCGGTCAACGCGCCAGCCAGGGAGCGGGATCCACCGCCTGCCCGGCGCGGCGGATCTCGAAATACAGGTAGGCGCCCTTGAGCGAGCCGGTGTCACCGACCTCGCCCACGACGTCACCGGCGGCCACCTGGGCGCCCACCTCCTGGGCCACGGAGGCCAGGTGCGCCACCAGCGTGTGGTAGCCGCCCCCATGGTCGAGGATGAGCAGGTTGCCGTAGCCGCGCATCCATCCCGCGTAGGCCACGGTGCCCTCGGCCACGGCCTTCACCGGCGAGCCCGCGGGCGCGCGGATGTCCACGCCCTTCTGCACGGTGACGGTGTTGAAGCGCGGGTTCACCACCTTGCCGAAGCCCACCTCGATGAGGCCCGGCGCGGGGAAGGGCAGCTTGCCCTTGAGCGCGCCGAAGCCGGACGTGGCCGGGCCCTCGTTGAGGTCCTGGATGACGCGGGTGAGGTCCGCGTCCGCCTGCTCCAGCTCGCGCACCATGCGCCGCGCCAGCTCCGCCTCGCCCTTGATGGCGCCCACGATCTCCTCGAGCGCCGCCTGCTGGGCCCGAGCCAGCGCCGCCTGCTCGCGCAGGAAACCCAGGCGCACGTCCAGCGAACCCTGCAACCGGCGCAGCTCGGCGGCCGACTGGCGCCGCAACCGGGCCACGCGCTGCACCGTGCGCAGCAGCCGCAGGTCCTCCTCGAGCGTGGCCCGCAGCGCGCGCGAGCGCCACACCATGGCGGAGAAGTCCCTCGCGCTCAGCAGCACCTCGAGGGGCCGGCGGCGCATCAGCCGGTACATGCCCCAGAGCCGGGGGGAGAGCCGGCGCATCTGCCCGCGCAACATCTCCTGCGTCAGGGAGTCCTCCTGCTCGGCCACGGCGAGCCGCTTGCGGAAGACGGACAGGTCGCGCTCCAGCGCCTTCACGCGCTGCGAGCTGGTGGCCGCCCGCTGCTCCACCATCTCCAGCACCTCGAGCGCGGACACCTTGCGAGACTCGATGAGCGCGAGCGCCGCCCGCTGCGTGGCGAGCTTCTCGCGCACGGCCTCCCGCTCGGCCGCCTCGTCCAGCACGGGAGCGGACGCGGGGGGAGCCGCGTCCTCCTGGGCGAGGGCGGCACCACCCCACAGCAGCAGCGAGAGGAGGACGAGCCGGCTCATACCCTCAGGAAGCGCCCCACCGCGATGAAGCTGCCCCCGAGCCCCAGCCCGCAACCCGCCGCGAGCAGCTCGAGGGCGATGCCGGGCTCCAGCAGCGGCACCATGCCGCTGGGGCCCACGAGGAAGGAGAAGAGCGAGGCCAGGCCGGGCCCCGCGAGCCGCTCGAAGGCGAACAGTCCGGCCAGCGCCACGCCAGCGCCGAGCAGCCCTTGCAGGAAGCCCTCGATGAGGAAGGGCGCCTTGACGAAGCGGTCCGTCGCGCCGACCAGCTTCTGGATTTCGATCTCGCCGCGGCGCGCGTAGATGGCGAGCTGCAGCGTCGCGGACACGATGACGACGGTGGCGAGCAGCACCACGGCGAAGGCCACCCACCCGCCATAGCGCAGCGCCTTGGAGATGGCCGAGAGCCGCTCCACGGCCTCCTCGCCGTAGTCCACGCCGGTGACGCCGGGCAGGGCGCGCAGCTGCTGCGCGAGCGCCTTGAGCGCGCCCGGGGTACGCCGCTCCTGGGGGACCTCCAGTTCCAGCGAGGGCGGCAGGGGATTCTCCGGCAGCTGGGCGAGCGCCTCGCCGAGGTCACCCAGCTCGGTCGCGAGACGCTCGAGCGCGGCCCGAGGGGGAACCAGATAGGCGCGGCCCCCACTGAGGGCCACCATGCGATCTCGCAGGACGGTGGCGCCCTCTTCGTCGAGCTCGGGGGAGAGGTACACCGTCACCTGGACCTCGCCGCCGAGGGAGCCGATGAGGGCCTCGACCATGCGGCCGGTGGCCTGGGCGAGGCCGGCGGAGAAGATGGCGATGGCGATGGTGGTGACGGCGACGAAGTGGATGAAGGGCGCATGGCGGAGGCCCGAGGCCGCCGAGCGCCAGAAGTAGGCCGCCTTCGCGAGGACGCTCATCCCGCCGCCATCCGCCGGGCGGCCTTGACGCCGTCCTCGTCCGACACGATGAAGCCGTTCTCCAGACGCAGGGTGCGCTTCTGGTAGCGGGTGATGAGGCTGTGGTCGTGGGTGGCCACCATCACCGTGGTGCCCCGGGCGTTGACGTCCATCAGGAGGTCCATGATCTCCAGGGTGAGCGCGGGGTCGAGGTTGCCGGTGGGCTCGTCGGCCAGGAGGATGGTGGGGTCATTGACGAGCGCCCGGGCGATGACGACGCGCTGCTGCTCACCACCGGAGAGCTTGAGGGGCATGGAGCTGGCCTTGTGCTGCAGGCCCACGAGCTTGAGCATGCGCAGGACGCGCTCGCGAGCCACGGCGCGAGGGACGCCGAGGACATCGAGGGCGAAGGCGACGTTGTCCTCGACGGTGCGGTGGGGGAGGAGCTTGAAGTCCTGGAAGACGACGCCGATGTTGCGCCGCAGGTAGGGGACGGCCGACTCGCGGATGCGGGCGATGTTGCGGCCGCCCACGAGGATCTGCCCCTTGGTGGCCTTCTCGCCGCAGAAGATGAGCTTCATGAGGGTCGTCTTCCCGGCGCCCGAGGGCCCGGTGAGGAAGACGAACTCGCCCTTCTGCACGTGAAGGTTGATGTCCGAGAGGACGGGCGGATCGCCAGGATACGCCTTGTAGACGTGGAACATCTGGATCATCGGCGGGACCGATTATGGCCTCGTGGAGGCCACCTCGCCACGTTGCGGACGTGGCTTCCCGCTGGACCCGGAGTGCGACCCACATCCCGGCTCCAGGTGAGCCTCGGTTGCCTGCTCGCCAAGCGACCTGCTGCCCTGCTCATCATGCGCGCCATTGGCCCCCCTTCAGTGGAGTTCCAACACCGCCACCGCAGTGATGACGGCCCCTATCGGTATGGCCCTCATCGCCCAACGTGAGGCCAGTGAACGCCGACGGTTGGAGCACTTCGGAACCGCGCTCATGCTGGGCGTGGCCTACGCCGCCAACGTGGAGGCACCGACACGAAGCACATGTTTTCTTCGGAACAAACTCCTTGGATTGCTGACTTCCTCCCGTCCGCCGTCCGTATCATGGAGATTGTTGAGCGTGAGTGTCAGGAAGAACGGATGAGCAGGAGACGAACAAAGAGATGAGATTGATTCCGGCGCACTGATTCTGGCTCCTCTTGCCCTCTAACCTGGTGCACTCATGACCTATCATTCAAACTTCGATGTCGACGCCGTCATGAAGACGCTCGGAACGGTGGGCGCGAAGTACCCGGAGGGCACGCCGGAAGACGAGGCGCTCCGAATCGCCTCGGTAGCGTTGCTTTATCTCCGCGACACCCAGACGCTGGATGAATACCGCGATTATTTTCGGAGATTCTTCACCTATAAGCCGGTGACCCTTGCTCAAACGTTCGCGACGAAAGAGGAAGCGGACAAATGGCTCGCCAGTGGAAATGCCAAGGATGGCGATCTCGTCAAAATCGTTGAACAGGGTTTTGTCGTGTATGACATGCCGAAGGGATTGAAGTTCGTCCCGAGGCCCCTGCCGGATGAACTGGGACCTCCAGATTCGAAGTAGGCCCGCCAACAGGAACCAACCCCGGCCCATGGCCACATTCGTTCCACCTGTGGCAGGGTGGAAACGTGGCTTCCCGCTCGACCCGGAGTGCGACCTCCACCTCGCTGTCCCGTGTGCGCCTGATTGGCCTGCTCGCCGGGCCGCTCGCCGCCGGGGCCCTCCTGCTCATTCCTTCGGGCCTCCACGCTGTCCCCGGCATGGGCCACCGCCCGGCCGCCGCCGCCGCCGTGGCCGCCTGGATGGCCCTCTGGTGGTTCACCGAGGCCGTCCCCATGGCCTGGACCGCCCTCCTCCCCCTCGTCCTCTTCCCCGCGTTGGGCGTCTTCGGCACCAGCGGCCTCCCCGCCTCCCTGGGCCGCTCCGCCCTGCCCTACATGGACCCCTACATCTTCCTCTTCCTCGGGGGCATGGCCCTGGGCGCCGCGCTCGAGCAGTGGCACCTGCACCGGCGCATCGCCCTGCTCATCATGCGCGCCATCGGCACCGCTCCCCAGCGCCTGCTGCTCGGCATGCTCGTGGCCACCGCCTCCGTCTCCCTGTGGATCTCCAACACCGCCACCGCCGTGATGATGGTGCCCATCGGCATGGCCCTCATCGCCCAGCTCGAGGCCGGCGAGGGCCGCCGGCTGGAGCACTTCGGCGCCGCGCTCATGCTCGGCGTGGCCTACGCCGCCAACGTCGGCGGCATCGGCACCAAGATCGGCAGCCCCACCAACTCCGTCTTCGCGGGCGTGGCCTCGCGACGGCTCGGCACCGACGTGGGATTCCTCGAGTACATGGCCGCCGCCCTGCCCTTCGTCCTCCTCTTCGTGCCGCTCATCTGGTGGGTGCTGTGGCGCAAGGGCCGCCGGGACGCGCTCGGCCCCGGCAAGGGCGTGGACGTCATCCAGCGGGAGCTGTCCGCGCTCGGGCCCCCCTCCGCGGGCGAGAAGGTGGTGGGCACCGTCTTCCTCATCGCCGCGCTGCTGTGGATGGGCGGGGACTTCCTGCGGCCCATGCTCGCGCCCTGGGTGGCCTCGGCCTTCGGGGGCTTCAAGCTGCTCGGCAAGCACTACGAGGCGGGCGTGGCGCTGCTCTCCGCCGGGACGCTCGTGCTGCTGGGCCGGCTGTCTCTCCGGGCCCTCGCCCGCGTCCCCTGGGACACGCTGCTTCTCCTGGGAGGCGGCTTCGCGCTCGCCGCGGGCATCGAGGGCGGCGGGCTGTCCACGTACATGGCCGCGCGCCTGACCCACCTCGAGTCCCTGGGCCCCACCGCCCAGTACGGCGCCGTGGCCCTCACCACCGTGCTCCTGTCCGCCGTGGCCTCCAACACCGCCACCGTGAACGTGCTCCTCAACGTGCTCCCCGGCTCGCTGCCCCTGCTCGCGGTGAGCACCTTCGCCGCCTCGTGCGACTTCGCCCTGCCCGCGGGCACTCCGCCCAACGCCATCGTCTTCGGCAGCGGCTACGTCCGCCTGCCCACGATGATGAAGGTGGGGCTGCCGCTGGACCTGCTGTCCGCCGCGCTCCTCACCCTCTACGGGCTCGTCTGGGTGCGCTTCGTGCTCGGCTGAGCACGGCGCCGGGGGCCTACTGGTTGTTGTCCTCGCCCGCCAGGTAGCTGAGGATCACCTCGTCCAGGCTCTTCTCCGAGATGAGGTCCTCTCCGAAGAGCGTCTCCACCCCCACCTCGTTGATCTTCGGCGCCACCTTCAGGGCTCGCGCCGCGGCGATCTCCGGAGGCACGAACGCCGCCACGGGCACCGCCGGCTGCGGGGCCTTGGCCGCCGGGGCCACCTGCCGGGCCTGCGCGGCGTCCTCCGCCGTGCCCAGCTGCCCCGGCTGGTAGTGCCGCACGCCCGACGTGTCGAAGCCGTCGTACACCCCGTTGATGAGGTTGCGCAGCATCTCCTTGTGCTGCTCCTCCATCAACTCGCGGACCACCTCGCCCAGGTTCTCGGCGTTGAGGATGTCCGCGTACGACGTCTTCTTGGACGCGAGGATGTTACCGCCCACGAACAGGTGGGTGATGATGTGGGGGTTGTTGACGCCCGAGTCCTCGGTCTGGACGTGGTAGACCTTCCCCTTGTACTTGATGTTGTGGTTGAAGCCGGTGACGGCTTTTTCGAAGGTTTTCGCCATGCCCGAGGCCGCGGAACGTACCAGCGCCTACCAGGGGACACAAGGAACGCGTCGGCTCTTCCTCCTCGGATGCTCGCTGGCCTCCCGGCTGGAAGACCGGACGCCTGCATCGTTCACCCCATGACTTCGTCCAGGATCCGACTCCTTGTAGAGTCTCCCCTGGACGTGGTCGGCGGACCCCGCTCGACCCCCCTGAGCACCCCGGGACTCATGACGAAGAAGAACGAGCTCAAGAACCACCTGCGCCAGCAGGACGCCACGGCTCTGGCCCAGGGCTACTCGCCCGCCATCCGCGCCATGGAGATCGCCAGCATCGTCTCCTTCGTCGCCCTCGAGTCCGCCCTCGTCTGGCGCCTGGCCGGCAACCCCCACACCGGCCCCTGGCTCCTGCTCAGCGCCGTCCTGCTGGGCTACCTGGCCGCCGACTTCGTCTCCGGCTTCGTCCACTGGATGGGCGACACCTGGGGCTCCACCGACATGCCCGTGCTCGGCAAGGCCTTCATCCGCCCCTTCCGCGAGCACCACGTCGACGAGAAGGCCATCACCCGCCATGACTTCGTGGAGACCAACGGCAACAACTGCCTCGTCTCCCTCCCCGTCGCCCTCCTCGCCGTCCTCCTCCCCCACTCCAGCTCCGGCCAGGTCTTCGTCTCCGCCTTCCTCGGCGCGATGATCTTCTGGGTGATGGCCACCAACCAGTTCCACAAGTGGTCCCACATGGACCACCCCCCCGCGCTCATCGGCTTCCTCCAGCGCGTCCACCTCATCCTCCCCCCCGAACACCACCGCATCCACCACACCGCCCCCTTCAACAAGTACTACTGCATCACCGTCGGCTGGATGAACAAGCCGCTCCTGATGATCGGCTTCTTCCCCACCCTCGAGCGGCTCATCACCCGCGTCACCGGGCTGATTCCGCGCAAGGACGACATCGGCACCGAGGCCGCCCTCGAGCTCTTCGCGGTCACCTCCACCGCCACGCCTCCCGTCGTCCAGGCCGCCAAGGAGCTCCTCGAGGCCGCTCCGGAGGAGACTCCCTCCGTGTCCTCGGCCCGGCCTTCCTGATTCGCGGGTCCGTGCTGTGGTCTGGGGCTCTGGGGGGAACCCGGGGCCCGGATACCCTCACCCCGTCCCTCTCCCGGGGGGAGAGGGGAAATTGGACTCAGAAGGACAGGTCCACCTGCTCCGCGGACTGGATGGGCCTCCCGAGGAACCTCGCCCCCACCTCCACGAAACGCTCCGGTACGTCCGTCACGAAGTAGTGGTGCGCCGGCGTTCCTCCCCCGGTCGCCAGCAGTCGCTGCTCCTCCAGCAGCGACGCCACCACCTCCGCCGTCGCCTCCGCCGAGTCCACCAGTTCCACCCGCGGCCCCACCGCCTCGGCGATGACGTCCTTCAGCAGCGGATAGTGCGTGCACCCCAACACCAGCGTGTCCACCCCGCTCCGCGCGAAGTCCGCCAGGTACTCGCGGGCCACCAGCCGCGGTACGTCTCCTCCCAGCCACCCCTCCTCCGCCAACGGCACGAAGAGCGGGCACGCCCTCGCCTTCACCTTCACCCCCTCCGCCCCCGCCGCCGCCTCCAACTCCCGCTGGTACGCCCCTGAACGGATGGTCCCCGGTGTCCCGATGACGCCCACCCCTCCGCCCCGCGTCCTCCTCAGCGCCGCCCTCGCCCCAGGCGCAATCACCCCCACCACCGGCACCGGCAGCGCCGCCGACAGCGCCGGCAACGCCACCGCCGAGGCCGTGTTGCACGCCACCACCAGCAGCTTGATGCCCCGCTCCAGCAGGAACTCCGCGTTCTTCAGCGAATAGCGCGTCACCACCTCGCCCGACTTCGTGCCGTAGGGCACCCGCGCCGTGTCTCCCAGGTAGAGCGTGCTCTCGTGGGGAAGGTGGGACATCAGTGCCTTGAGGACCGTCAGTCCTCCGACACCCGAATCGAAAACCCCGATGGGACCGTGGCTGCCTTGCCGCATACCCGGCTTCCCTATCACGTTTGATGCCAACCCCAGGCGCCCGCCCGCGAAGCAAGGAGGGCCGAGGCGGTTGCCCCGGCCCTCCGGACTCCAGTCAGGCGGCCTGCTGGTTAGAACTCGCGGACCAGAGCCACCGTGTACGCCGTATCCGAGACCGTCTTCTGCTCGAAGGCCCTCACCGTCAGCACGTCCGGCAGGTCCTCGTTGCTGTAGGCGATGACCGAGCCCTTCATGCCGCGGATGTACACCTCGTACCGGCCCGGCTTCAGGTACTGGTAGAGGATGGGCGCGCCCGTGCAGGACTGGGGATCACCCGCCGAGCCGTAGACCATCTCCCCGGTCTCCAGGTTCTTCATGTTGATGAGCATCCCCGTCAGGCCCGCCTCGGCGCAGGTCCGGCGCGTGGTGCTGCTGTCCCACAGCTCCCAGCGCAGCGACATGCCACCCACCGCGAAGAACCGGAAGGACTCGGACCGGGGGCTGCCCGCGCTCGTCGTGAACGTGCCGGAGGTGTTGTACAGCGGCATCCCATCCCGGCCCGCCAGATCCCGTCCATAGGCCACCATCTGGATGGTGTGCACCCCGTCCGCCAGCCACGGCGTCTCCACGCCCCCGTTGCTCATGCCGTCCGCGCAGTTCAGGCTCACCCACTCGCCCCCGTCGATCTGCGCCTTGATGGAGGTCACGCCGGCCTGCGAGCAGGACGGGTTGTTGCTGTACGTGTTGGGCGGGAAGTACCAGGACACCAGCGCGTAGGACATCCCGTTGGGCGTCAGGTCGATGTTCACCCGCACATCCCCGTTCACGAGGAAGGTGCCCCGGCCCTCGAAGAGCGTGGCCCCGTCATAGCCGATGGCCCGGATGGTGTAGGGGTAGCTGCCGGGCGCGAAGTCGTGCAGGACGATTCCATCCACTCCCGCGGTGTTGCAGGCGTAGACGCCGCCGTTGTGCAGCGCCTCGCCGGGGATGGAGATCTGGATGTTCTTCACGTCCGGCACATCCGAGCACCGGCCATTGGGCGCGAACGTCCACAGGAAGGTGACGTCGCCCGCGCGGCCCTGCTGGGAGCCACCACCATCGCCGTCGATGATGATGCAGCCCGTGCTGGCGGCCGTGAGACAGAGGAATGCGGCGAGGATTCTGGCGTTCATGGGACGTCCTCGATTCTTGGATCGATGGAGGGGAGGGGGCGGGCATGCGGCCCGTCACACACCCCCTCGGACGCCCCCTCGGGGAATTTATTCAAAGCCCAGCAACTATCTCCCGCCAGCCCCTCCCCCCCGCCGGGTTTGTTTGACCACCCCGGACACGGATGTTACGGCCTGCCCCCCATGATGCTGCCCCATCTCCCCCCGGCGCTCGGCGCCATGAACTACCTGCAGATCCTCCGTGACGCCTCCCTCCTGGAGCTGGGCGTGCTGGGCCTGCTGATGGCCGTCTCGGTGGCCTCCTGGGCACTCATCGCACTCAAGCACACCCAGTTGTCGCGCGCCCGGAGCCAGTCCCTCAGCTTCCTGGACTCCTTCTGGAAGGCCTCCCGGCTGGAGACCATCTACCAGGACGCCCAGAAGCTGGACGGCTCGCCGCTGTCCAAGGTGTTCTGCGCTGGATACGAGGAGCTGAGCAAGCTGGCCCAGCACAAGGAGGGCGCGGAAGGTGCCATGGCCGAGCGGCTGGGCGGCATCGAGAACGTGGAGCGGGCACTCAACCGGGCCTCCACCAACCAGCTCACCGAGTTGGAGCACCGGGTGTCCTTCCTGGGCACGGTGGGCGCGGCCTCGCCCTTCGTGGGGCTGTTCGGCACGGTCATCGGCATCCTGAATGCCTTCAACTCGATCGCCGAGCAGGGCAACGCGACGCTGGCCACGGTGGCGGCGCCGGTGGGCAACGCGCTGTTCGCCACGGCGGCCGGCCTGTTCGCGGCCATCCCCGCGGTGGTGGCGTACAACTCGTTCGTCAGCCGCATCAAGGTGTTCGACACGGAGATGGCCAACTTCTCCGCGGACTTCCTCAACATCATCAAGCGGCACTTCTTCCGCTAGGAGACACGCGCCATGGGCATGGGCTCCAATCGCGGAAGCGGCGGCCGGGTCACCATGAGCGAGATCAACGTCACGCCCATGGTGGACGTGATGTTGGTGCTGCTCATCATCTTCATGGTGACGGCGCCCCTCATCCAGCAGGGCGTCAAGGTGAACCTCCCGGAGGCGAAGGCCGCCCCGGTGGAGGCCGCCGAGAAGAAGCTGGTGCTGTCCATCGACGCGCAGCGGCGCATCTACATCGGCGAGGCCGAGGTGGCGGTGGACGAGCTGGAGAAGAAGCTGGCCACCAACGCCAAGGCGCAGGCGGACAAGGAGCTGTACCTGCACGCGGACCGGGACGTGCCGTACGGCGTGGTGGTGGACGTCATGGCCGCCGCCCAGCGCGCCGGCATCACCAACGTGGGGATGATCACGGACCCCACGGCCGGGGGCCGGGCGTCCAACAAGGGCAAGAAGGAAGCGAAGGAAGCAAGGCGCTAGCCCATGCACCCGGCCGTCAACCACAGTCTGCTCGCCCCGAGGAGCTCCCGCCTGGGGCGCTTCCTCACGGTGTCCCTGGTGGGGCACGCGCTCATCCTGCTCGCCGTGGGGCTGTACAACGCCTTCGTCGAGAGCCCCCAGGTGAACCTGGACCAGAAGCCCATCCGCGCCACGCTGGTGCGCCTGGGCAAGCCCCGGGACGAGAAGCTGCTGCCGCGCAAGGAGCAGCCGCCCCCGCCTCCGCCCAAGAAGGTGGAGGCCCCGCCCACTCCCACGCCCCCCGCGCCCGAGCCGGCCAAGGTGGCCGTGCCCATCCCCGGCGTGAAGCCGGAGCCCGCCCCCGCCCCCACGCCCCAGAAGGGCGAGGCCAAGGGCGAGGACCGGCGCAACAAGCTCTTCGGCGCCTTCGACAAGCTGTCCAAGAACTCGAAGCCCGACGAGGAGCTGGACGGCGCCGAGGACGGCGACCCCAATGGCGACTCCGCCACCGCCGAGGGCGAGCGTTACTTCGGCCTGCTCTCCTCGCAGGTGCGCCGCCACTACAACGTCGCGGACACCATCCCCGACACCGAGCGGATGTACCTGAAGGCCCAGGTGGCCATGCGCCTCAACCGCACCGGTGAGGTCATCGAGGCGCGACTGGCCAAGGCCAGTGGCAATGGCCTCTTCGACTCGGCCGTGCTGGCCGCGGTGAAGAAGGCCTCTCCCTTCTCCCCTCCCCCCGACCATCTGCGGGACACGCTGCAGAAGAGCGGCATCGTCCTGGAGTTCAGCCCGTGAACGCGAAAGCCCTTCTCCTCTCGCTCCTCCTGTTGCCCGTGGCGGCGCTCGCCCAGGCGCCCGTCATTCAAATCTCCGGTGCCAACTTCCGGCCCCTGCCCCTGGCCGCCACCGCCCCCCTGCTCCAGGGCGAGGAGGCCAAGGCGTCCGCCCAGGAGGTGGACGAGGCCTTCATGTATGACCTGACCGCCTCCGGCATCTTCCAGGTGCTGGACCGGAAGAGCTTCCTGGCGGACCCCAAGGAGGGCATGGCCGCGGGCAGCATCAACTTCTCGCGCTGGGCGGACGTGGGCGCCGAGTCGCTGGTGAAGTACTCGCTGGCCCAGGAGGGCGGAGAGCTGAAGGCCGAGGCGCGCGTGTTCAACGTGGGCACCGGCCGCGAGGACTTCAAGACGACGCAGAGCGCCCCCGCCGCCGAGCCGCGCCAGGTGGCCCACAAGCTCGCCGACGCCATCTACCGCCACTTCACCCGCGAGCCGAGCCCCTTCCTCTCGCGCATCACCTACGTGCGCAAGACGGGCAACAACCGCGACGTGTGGACGGCGGACTGGGACGGCCGCAACGCGAAGCAGGTGACCCGCGGCGGCATCAACCTGCTGCCCTCGCTCGGGCCGGATGGCGCGGTGGGCTACACCTCGTACCAGCAGGGCGAGCCGGAGCTCTACGTCCGCAAGCCGGACGGCGGCACGGCGCGCCTCAAGACGGCCGAGGGGCAGATGGCCACCGGCATCGCCTTCTCGCCGGATGGCAAGCGCATCGCGTACTCGCTCGCCTCGGGCGAGAGCACGCAGATCTGGGTGGCCGAGGCGGATGGCGACAAGCCCAAGCAGCTCACGGATACGCGCTTCGGCATCAACACGAGCCCCTCGTGGTCGCCGGATGGCAAGCGCATCGCGTTCGTGTCCAACCGGGGCGGCTCGCCGCAGGTGTACGTGATGAACGCGGATGGCTCGGGCGTGCGCCGGCTCACCTTCCAGGGCAACTACAACCAGACGCCCGACTGGTCTCCCCGGGGAGACCTCATCGCCTTCACCGCTCGCGACGAGCGCAACGCGTTCGATCTCTTCACCATCAACGTGGACAACGGCAAGGTGACGCGCCTCACGCAGGACCAGGCGAACAACGAGGAGCCCTCCTTCTCGCCCAACGGCCGCCTGATTCTCTTCACCTCCACGCGCAACGGCGGGTCTCAGCTCTTCGTGATGACGGCGGATGGCAACAACCAGGTCGCGCTGCCGGGTCAGGAGAAGGCCACGCTGCTGACGCCCGACTGGGGCCGTTGAGCCCCTTCTGGAATGCCCGCGATAGGGTCCATGGGTTGAAGAACAGGGACAGATACCCTCACCCTGACCCTCTCCCGAGGGGAGAGGGGATATCCGCGGGCCCTCGGGACAGCGTCGCCAGACTCTGGTCCCTCTGCGACGTCCTCCGGGACGACGGCACCTCGTTCCACCACTACGTCACCGAGCTCACCCAGCTCCTCTTCCTCAAGATGGCCAAGGAGGCCGGCCAGGAAGACGCCCTCCCCAAGGGCCAACGCTGGGATGACCTCAAGGCCCGGAGCGGCGCCGCCCGGTATGACTTCTACCAGCAGCTGCTCCTCGAGCTCGGACGCGCTCCCCACCGGCGCGTGAGCGCCATCTACGCGAGCGCGCGCACCGCGCTGCGCCAGCCCCGGCACCTCGAGCAGCTCGTGGACGGCATCGACGCGCTCGACTGGTTCAGCGCGCGCGAGGACGGCCTGGGCAACCTCTACGAGGGTCTGCTCGAGAAGAACGCGACCGACATCAAGAGCGGCGCGGGCCAGTACTTCACGCCTCGCGCGCTCATCAACACCCTGGTGGCGCTCGTGCAGCCCCAGCCCGGAGAGCGCATCCAGGATCCGGCGGCTGGAACGGGCGGTTTCCTCGTCGCGGCGCACGAGCACATCAAGGCCAGGACGCGGAACCTCCAGGACCTCGGGGAGAAGGAGGCCACCTGGCAGGTGGAGCAGGCGTACACCGGCGTGGAGCTGGTGCCCGAGACGCAGCGGCTCGCGCTGATGAACTGCCTGCTGCACGGCATCGAGGGTCCACGCGGCGGTGAGGGCGCCATCCAGCTCGGGGACTCGCTGTCGGGCCTCGGCGCGAGCCTGCCCCGGGCCCACGTCATCCTCACCAATCCCCCGTTCGGAACGAAGAAGGGCGGCGGGCGGCCCACCCGGGAGGACCTGACGTACTCCACGAGCAACAAGCAGCTCGTCTTCCTGCAACACATCTACCGGGGCCTGGCGCCGGGGGGCCGCGCGGCGGTCGTGCTGCCCGACAACGTCCTCTTCGAGGATGGCGTGGGACAGAAGGTGCGCACCGAGCTGATGGACCTGTGCGAGCTGCACACGCTCCTGCGGCTGCCCACGGGCCTCTTCTATGCCCAGGGCGTGAAGACGAACGTCCTCTTCTTCACCCGGGGCCAGAAGGACACGGGCAACACGAAGGCGGTGTGGGTCTACGACCTGCGCGCGAACATGCCGAACTTCGGCAAGCGCACCCCCTTCACGTCCGACACGCTGAAACCCTTCGTGCACGCCTACGGCACGGACCCGCACGGCAGGAGCCCTCGCACGGACGAGGGGGAGACCGGACGGTTCCGCAAGTTCACGCGCGAGGAGCTCGCCAGGCGCCACGACAACCTCGACATCGCGTGGCTCAAGGACGACAGCCAGCATGCCCCCGAGGACCTGCCCGACCCGGAGCTGCTCTCCGCGGAGATCGAGGCCGAGCTCCAGAGCGCGCTGCGGGACATCCAGGCGCTCACGAAGCTCCTCACGGGTGCACCGGCGGAGGACGACGAGGAGGCGGCATGAGCCCGCTCCCGAAAGGATGGGCAACGGCCCGCCTCGGTGACGTCGTCGAGGTGGTTCGCGGGGCCTCGCCGCGCCCCAAGGGCGACCCCCGGTATTTCGGCGGTCCCATCCCGTGGATCTCCATCGGAGACCTCGGCCGCGAGCCGGCCCGGACCCTGTCGAAGACGGCGGAAGGAGTGACCACCGCAGGAGCCCAGAAGAGCCGCCTGCTCCCCGCGGGCACCCTCATCCTGTCCAACAGCGCCACGGTCGGCATCCCGAAGATCCTCTCCGTGGAGGGCTGCATCCATGACGGCTTCGTGGCCTTTCCGAACCTCGACCCGCGCCTGTTCGTGGCGGAGTTCCTCTACGAGTTCTTCCGCCACATCCGCACCCGGCTGCTCGACGCGAACCGCCGGGGCATGACGCAGGTCAATCTCAACACCGCAATCGTCCGGAACATCGAGGTCGTCATCCCCCCGCTCGCCGAGCAACGGCGCATCGTGGCCCGGCTCGACATGCTCCTCGCCCACAGCGGCGCGGCCAGAGCGTCGCTCGAGCGCGTGCACGAGATGCTCGGGCAGCTGAGACAGGCCACCCTGGCGTCGGCGTTCCGGGGAGACCTGACGGCGGACTGGCGCGCGAAGCGTGGGCAGGACTCCCTCTGGGATGCCGCTCAAGCCGCCGCGCTCGCGAGTCCGGGGAGCCGCTCACCCCAGCTCGAGAAGCCCGCGGAGGACGGCGTCGAGCAGGCCCGGTGGCCACACCGGCGGCTCCCGGATCGCTGGTGTTGGGTGCCCTTCGAGCTCGTGTTCTCGGACGAGACGAGCGGCGACAAGAAGCTCAAGCGGGAGGACTACCTGGAGCACGGCGAGTTCCCCGTGGTCGATCAGGGCGTCGCCGAGGTGGGCGGCTACTCGAACGATCCAACGCTCGTCTACGACGGAGAGCTGCCGGTCGTGCTCTTCGGCGACCACACCCGGTGCGTGAAGCTCCTCTCGCGCCCGTTCATCCAGGGCGCGGAGGGCGTGAAGGTGCTCCGGCCCTCACCCCTCGTCGAGCCGGGTTACGCCTTCTTCCTGCTGCGAGCCCTCTCCATCCCGGAACGGAGCTACGGCCGCCACTTCAAGTTCGTGAAACCCGCGTGGTTTCCCCTGGCCCCCAGAGCCGAGCAGCTCGAAATCGTGTCCCGGCTCCAAGCGGCCCGGGCCCACGAGGACACGCTCGTGGCCCGAGCAGGGAGACAGCGGGACAACCTCTCCCTGCTCGAACGAGCGCTCCTCGCGCGGGCCTTCCGCGGCGAGCTCGTTCCCCAGGACCCGAACGACCCGCCCGTCTCCGAGCTGCTGGAGCGCCTTCGCGCGGAGCGCTCCCCATGACCCGGAGATTTCCGCTGCCATCACCCGGGATGGAAGCCCGCCGCGCCGCGCGTTGACTTGGCCAGGGGGCCGGGCATTGTCCCCCTCCGCCATGGACGCGTCCCCCTTCCGCTCGAACTGGTCGCTCGATCCCGAGGTGACCTTCCTCAACCACGGCTCCTTCGGAGCCTGCCCCACGCGCGTGCTCGAGGAGCAGTCCCGGCTGCGCGCCCGCCTGGAGGCCGAGCCCGTCCGCTTCCTCCACCGCGAGCTCGAGCCCCTCGCCGATGCGGCCCGCGCCGCGCTCGGGGACTTCCTGGACGTCAACCCGGACGACCTCGCCTTCGTCAACAACGCCACCACCGGCGTCAACACCGTGCTGCGCTCGCTGCGCTTCTCCCCCGGTGACGAGCTGCTCACCACCGACCACGAGTACAACGCCTCCCGCAACGCGCTCGACTTCGTGGCCAGCCAGTGGGGCGTGAAGGTGGTGGTGGCCAAGCTGCCCTGGCCCGCGCCCTCGCCCCAGGCCATGGTGGACGCGGTGCTCTCCCACGTCACCCTCGACACCAAGCTGCTGCTCATCGACCACATCTCCAGCCAGACGGCGCTGGTGATGCCGGTGGCCAGCCTCATCCGCGCCCTGCGCGAGCGGGGGATCGAAACGCTCGTGGACGGCGCCCACGGGCCCGGGCAGGTGCCCCTGTCCCTGCACCGGCTCGGCGCCGGGTACTACACCGGCAACTGCCACAAGTGGCTGTGCGCCCCCAAGGGTGCCGCCTTCCTCTACGTGCGCAGGGACCTCCAGCCCGGCATCCGCCCCCTCGTCATCAGCCACGGGTACAACTCGCGGCGCACGGACCGCTCGCGCTTCCGCCTGGAGTTCGACTGGCTCGGGACGAACGACCCCACCCCCTTCCTCTGCATCCCCAAGGCGCTGGAGGTCATGGGCGGCATGCTCCCCGGCGGCTGGCCCGAGGTGATGGCCAGCAACCGCGCCAAGGCGCTGGCGGCGCGCACCTTCCTGTGCCAGCGGCTCAAGGTGGCCCCCCGCTGCCCCGAGGACATGGTGGGCTCCATGGCCACCGTGCCCCTCCCGGACGGCTTCCCGGCGGAGCCCTCGGTGCTGGGGTTGGACCCGCTCCAGGACCGGCTCCTCTCCGAGTACCGCATCGAGGTGCCCATCGTCCCCTGGCCCAAGGCCCCCCACCGCCACGTCCGCCTGTCCGCCCAGCTCTACAACACGCACGCGGAGTACCAGCGGCTCGCCGAGGCTTTGGAGGCGCTGGTGCGCTGAGTAAGCTCCGCGCCCATGCCTCGTTACGCCACCATCGATGTGGGGACCAACTCGGTCCTCCTGCTCGTCGCCGACCGCCTGCCGGATGGCCGCTTCCAGGCCGTGCAGGAGCGCGCGGAAATCACCCGCCTGGGCCGGGGCGTGGACAAGAGCCGCCGCCTCTCGCCCGAGGGCCTGGAGGCCACCCTCCAGGTGCTCTCCGACTTCGCCAGCGAGGCCCGCCGGCTGGGCGCCGAGGCCATCGCCGTGTCCGCCACCAGCGCCGCCCGCGACGCGGAGAACGGCGCCGAGTTCCTCGCCAAGGCCCGCGAGCGCGCCGGAGTGACGGTGGACATCATCTCCGGCGAGCTGGAGGCGCAGCTCTCCTTCACCTCGGCCCACGCGGACTTCGGGCGCGAGTCCCCGGCCCCTCTGGTGGTCATCGACATCGGCGGCGGCTCCACCGAGTTCATCTACGGCGACGCGCAGGGCCGCATGGCCTTCCGGCACAGCTTCGACGTGGGCTCGGTGCGCATGACGGAGCGCTACGTGCACTCGGACCCGATGTCCGCCGCGGACCGGGCCCGTGTGGAGTCGCACCTGCGCGAGACGTTCTCCCAGCTGCCCCCCTGCCCCCGGAACGCGGTGCTGGTAGGCATCGCCGGCACGGTGACGACGCTCTTCACCGTGCGGCACGCCATCGAGCCGTATGACGCCGCGCGCGTCCAGGGCGGCACCCTCACGCTCGCCGAGCTGGAGGCGCTGGCGGACCAGATGTGCCGGCTGCCGCTCGCCGAGCGCCAGAAGCTGCCGGGCCTGCAGCCCAAGCGCGCGGATGTGATTCCCGCCGGAGCCCTCATCCTGCTCGAGAGCCTGCGGGCGCTCGGGCTCGAGCGCTGCCGGGTGAGCGACCGGGGCCTGCGTTGGGGCCTGCTCGCGTACCGTTTCGGAGCCCCCCAGTCATGAGTACCACCACCGCCGTGGCCACCCCCACCGCTCCCGCCGTCTCCTCCACGCGCACCAGCTACTACGCGCTGCTCATCCTCTCCCTCATCAACCTGGTCAACTACCTCGACCGGTACATCGTCACGGTCGCCCTGCCCTACATCAAGCAGGACTTCCAGCTCACCAACACCCAGGCGGGCTACCTGGGCAGCTTCTTCATGCTGGTGTTCATGCTGGCCTCTCCCGTGAGTGGCTTCCTCGGGGACCGGCTGCCGCGGCGCTACCTGGTGGCCACGGGCGTGCTGCTGTGGAGCCTGGCGACGGGGGCCTCGGGGCTGGCGAAGACCTTCGCGGTGCTGATGGTGGCGCGGGCCTGCGTGGGCATCGGCGAGGCGGGGTATGGCGCGGTGGCCCCGTCCATCATCTCCGACCTCTTCCCGCGCGAGCAGCGCACGCGCGTGCTGTCCTTCTTCTACATCGCCATCCCCGTGGGAGCGGCGGCCGGCTACGGGCTGGGCGGGTGGCTGAGCGAAGCGTACTCGTGGCACATGGCCTTCTTCGTGGGCGGCGCCCCGGGCCTGGTGCTGGGCGTCATGGCCTTCTTCATGCCCGAGCCCCAGCGCGGAGCCATGGACGGGCCCGAGGCCCAGACGAAGCTGCCCTTCCTCGTGGGCCTCAAGGGACTGGCGAACAACCCGTCCTTCTGGTGGACCACGGCGGGCTACACGCTGATGACGTTCTCCATTGGAGGCCTCGGGTACTGGCTGCCCACCTTCCTCGTCAGCGAGCGCGGCATGTCGCCGGGGACCGCGGGCTTCAGTTCCGGCGCCGTCACCGCCGTCGCGGGTCTGGTGGGCACGCTGGCCGGAGGCCTGCTGGGCGACAAGATGGACCGGCGCATGGAGGGCGGTGGCCTGCGCATGTCCGGCGTGGGACTGCTGATCGCCGCCCCCCTCATGTTCCTCGCGATGAAGGTGGACTCGCACGCGCCGATGTTCGCCATCATCTTCCTGGCGCAGTTCTTCATCTTCCTCAACAGCGGCCCCATCAACGCGGCCATCGTCAACGGCGTGCCTCCGGCGTTCCGCGCCTTCGCCATGGGGTTGAACGTGCTGTTCATCCACATGCTGGGCGATGCCATCTCGCCCACCGCCATCGGCAAGGTGGCGGACCTGAGCAGCCTGAGCTTCGCCATCGAGCTCAATGCCCTGCCGGTGCTGCTGGGCGGACTCTCGCTGTTGATGGCGGGCAAGCTCTTCAGGCACGTCTCGGCCTGAGGTCCAGCATCCTGGAGGCTCCATGGGCAGTGTGTTGTTCACCCCGCTGACGCTGCGCGGGCTCACCCTCGAGAATCGCATCGTCGTCTCGCCCATGTGCCAGTACTCGAGCGAGGACGGCTTCGCGAACGACTGGCACCTCGTCCACCTGGGCTCCCGGGCCGTGGGGGGCGCGGGGTTGATCATCCTCGAGGCCACCGCCGTCGAGGCCATCGGGCGCATCTCGCCGCAGGACCTGGGCATCTGGAAGGACGAGCACGTCGCGCCCCTGGCGCGCATCACGCGCTTCCTCCACGAGCAGGGCTCGGTGGCGGGCATCCAGCTGGCGCACGCGGGGCGCAAGGCGTCCACGGCGCAGCCCTGGAAGGGCGGCGGCCCCATTCCTCTCAGCGACAAGCAGGGCTGGAAGCCCGTGGGGCCGAGCGCCGTGCCCTTCGACGCGGACCACACGGTGCCGGAGGCGCTCGATGAGGCGGGCATCCAACGCGTGGTGAGGGCCTTCGTCGAGGCCACCGAGCGCGCGAAGGCCGCGGGGTTCCAACTCGTGGAGCTCCACGCCGCGCACGGCTACCTGCTCCACGAGTTCCTCTCACCGCTGTCCAATCAGCGTACGGACCGGTATGGCGGCTCGTTCGAGAACCGCGTGCGGCTCACCCGCGAGGTGGTGCAGGCGGTGCGCAAGCGCTGGCCCGAGGAGCTGCCCCTCTTCGTGCGCATCTCCGCCTCGGACTGGACCGAGGGCGGATGGAACCTCGACGAGTCGGTGGCGCTCGCGAAGCTGCTGAAGCAGGACGGGGCGGACCTCATCGATTGCTCCTCCGGAGGCGCGGTGCCGGGGGTGAAGATTCCCGCCGGGCCCGGCTACCAGACGCACTTCGCCGAGCGCATCCGCAGGGAGGCAGGCATCGCCACGGGCGCGGTGGGCTTCATCCGCTCCGCCTTCCAGGCCGACCACATCGTGCGCACGGAGCAGGCGGACGTGGTCATCCTCGCCCGCGAGCTGCTGCGCAACCCCTACTGGCCCCTGCACGCGGCGCGCGAGCTCCACGCCACGGTGCCCTGGCCGCCCCAGTACGAGCGCGCCCAGGATTGAGCCACGCTCCGTTCCTCACGGAGCCCCGACGAGGGCTCCGCGAGGGATTCCGAAGTGCTCCAGCAGGGCCCGCTCGAGCTCCTCCGCCGTGGTGAGCGGCTGTTCCACGCGCCGGCCCTGCTCCGTGACGATGAGCCGGTTCCCACTGAGCGTCACCCGCCCCGTGGGCGTCTTGCGGGAGCAGAGCGTGTTCTTGAGGAAGAACGAGTCGGGCGAGGTCTGGTGATACCGGCACATCTCCGAGAACTCCTCCAGCCGCCTCGGCACGCGCGAGAACACATAGAGGAGCCGCCTCGCACCGCCCGGCATCTCCACGAAGAGCGACCAGTCCTCCCCGAGCCGCTCCAGGGGGAAGCGCTGCCCTCCCGATTCCCACGTTCCCGCGGCGAGCGGGAGCGGCTCGGAGAAGCTCTCCCCGAAGCCCACGTCCACGAGCCAGCAGGCGCCCTCCAGGGACACCTCCAGCACGAGGTGATCGAACTCGGGGCCGGAGGGATGAACGCCATCCGGTGACACCCGCCCGGACAGGTACGTCACCTGGAAGCCCAGGGCGCGCAGGAGCACGGCGAACAGGCCGTTCAGCTCGTAGCAGAACCCACCGCGGTTTCGCCGGACGACCTTGTCGAAGAAGGCCGCCTCGTCGAGGACGATGGGGCGCCGGCTGTGGATGTCGAGGTTCTCGAAGGGGATGGTCTCGAGGTGCCGCCGGTGCAACGCACGCAGGGTCTCCAGCGTGGGCTCCCGCGGCCCCTCGTATCCCAGCCTCCGCAAGTACTGACCGATGTCCATGGCTCCCCCGTCCGCGGCCCGAAAGCGCGCCTCGCGCACTATAGGTCAGCCGGAGGAGGGGGTGAGGCCCGCCAGGCCAGGGCGAGCCTCGGACCGGACATCAGTAGTAGGCCACGCAGGAGTAGGACTTGCTGCTGACGTTCGACCAGTTCCCGTTGCTGTCCTGCACCTTGAAGCTGAAGGTGACCGTCTGCAGGGGCCAGTACTTGTTTTCATAGGTTCGCGCCTCGCAGCCGAAGCTCTGGGTGAGCGTGCCCTGGAACCAGGGGTTCGCCTCGCCCAGCACGGAGTCCTGCCAGTAGGCGGTGTGCGTCCCGGTGCCCAGGCTGACGCTGCCCGTGCACCTGACCTCGTAGTTCGAGGGCCGCGTGCAGGAGAGGGAGGTGGTGGGGGCGCAGTACTGGCTGAAGGACGCGGTGACCGACCGGGGACTGTCGTAGCAGGTGGTGCGCGTGCCAGCGCTGTCCACGACCATGGGGAAGGCCTTCACCGTCAGGGTGTGCCCGCCGCACGTCGTCCCCCCGGCGCTGAAGTTCCAGCCACCGGAGGTGCCGAGGTACTCGGTGGCGCTCTTCAGCACGCCATCCACGTAGTACTCCGTCCGCACCCCGTTGGCGCCGCTGGATACCGCCCAGCTTCCAGCGCCGGCCGCCACCCCCTCGTACGAGCTGACGCCGTCGATGTTCAGCCCGGAGACCGTCAGGCCGACGCACAGCGCCGACTCCCGCGTGCCCAGCTGCTCCTCGGCCGGAGCCAGCGCGTCTTCCGCGGCCCCACCGCAAGCGGCCAACAGCAGCCCGGACATCAGCGAACAGGTGAGGGAACGAATCGTTTTTTGCGGTTTCAAGGGATTCCTCCGTTACGACGGAATACCATGAATTTCTAACATAACGGAATAATCCACTCAAGCTGATAGTTCCCTCCAGATGACAAGGCCCGGGACAGGTCGAGACGCCCCGGTGCCCCTCCGCCACCACTCGACCCGCACGAGCGGCGCATGTCCGCCAACGACGGGTGACTCCGGACTCCGCTCCGTCCCGGGTGGCTTCCGGGAGAACATGGCGCCCCGCCCTCTCTCCCGGGAGCCACCATGAACCCCGCAGATCCCCGCATCACCCTCGAAGTCCGTGGACCGCTCGCGCTGATCGGCATCAACCGCCCCGACAAGCGCAACGCCTTCGACGTCACGATGCTCCGGGCCTTCGGCGCGGCGATGACCGAGGCGGACCGGCATCCCGACGTGCGCTGCATGGTCGTCCTCGCGGAGGGAGATCACTTCTCGGCGGGGTTGGACCTGGCCAGCGTGGGGCCCGCCCTCGCCAGCGGGGAGCGGCTCTTTCCAGAGGGCATCATCGACCCGTGGGCCATCCAGGGAGAGGTGCGGACGAAGCCGCTCATCGTCGCGGTGCAGGGCCTGTGCTTCACGCTGGGCATCGAGCTCATCCTGGCGGCGGACATCGCCGTGGCCGCGGAGAGCACGCGCTTCGCGCAGATTGAAATCAAGCGCGGCATCTTCCCGTTCGGCGGAGCCACGCTGCGCTTCCCGCAGGTGGCCGGCTGGGGCAACGCCATGCGCTGGCTGCTCACGGGTGACGAGTTCGACGCGAAGGAGGCCCACCGCATCGGGCTCGTGCAGGAGGTGGTCGAGCACGGCCGGCAGCGCGAGCGTGCCCTGGCGCTCGCGGAGACGGTGGCGAAGCAGGCCCCGCTGGGCGTGAGGGCCACGCTCGCCTCGGCGCGGCAGACCCTGGCCGAGGGGCCCGACGCCGCCCGGCGCGCCCTGCTGCCGAAGCTGCTCGAGCTGTCCGCCAGCGAGGATGCACGCGAGGGCGTCCAATCCTTCATCGAGCGCCGCGAGGCCCGCTTCACGGGGCGCTGAGCTGTTTCATGCGCGGGCGGCTTCGGGGGCGGTGCGCTCCCGCCCGGGCAGCCCAGGGCCCGCCGACGTATTCACCCGCGCACATCTCGACAAGCCCCGAGGGTCCCTGGCGCGAGCCCGCCCCCATCCCCACTCCTCCAACGCCATGTGTCCGAAGCGGGCCAGCGGGTGGTGGGCGGGGGTGGCACTGCTCTCGGTGCTGGGGGCTTGTACCCGGGTACACGAGACTCCACCGGACGCCCGGAGGCCGGAGCACATCCAAGGTGCGGCCGCGCCATTTCCGCACCGTGAGCTTCCGCACGACTGGCACGCCTTCGACACCCGCTTCCTCCACTACGTCTCCATCCAGGTGGCTCCCGAGCACCTCGACGCCCTGGAGCACGACCACGAGCAGCGCATCCCCTGTGACATCACCCTCAACGGGGTTTCACTCCACAACGTGGGCATCCGCCAGAAGGGAAGCCTGGGCTCGGGCTCCACCCTGGCGGACAAGCCCGGCTGGAGCTTGAAGTTCGACGAGTTCGTCAAGGGCCAGCGCTACCAGGGGCTGGACAAGCTGCTGCTGAACAACGCCCACCAGGACCGCAGCCTGCTCAACGAACACCTCGCCTACGAGCTGTATCGCCGGGCGGGGCTCGCCGCGCCACGCACCGCGCATGCGCTGGTGGTGCTCAACGGCAGGATCTACGGCTTCTACGTGGTGCGCGAGGCCTACGACAAACGCGCCTTGCGCGGCATGTTCGGCAACGGCAACGGCAACCTCTACGAGGGTTCCTGCTGCGTGGACTTCGCCGCTCCGCTGGGGAGCCCCGCCCTGCTGGACCTCAAGGACGAGCAGGAGGAAGGACGCACGCGCGAGGACCTCCAGGTGCTGGCCGACATCGTCGAGACGGCTCCGGATGACACGCTGGAGCAGCAACTGGAAGCGGTGCTCGACGTGGACGCCTGGCTCACCAGCTACGCGCTGGAGGTGGCGCTCGCGCACTGGGATGGCTACGCGCTCAACCTCAACAACTATTACCTCTACCACCGGCCGGGCGATGGCCGTTTCGTCTTCCTGCCGCAGGGGATGGACCAGCTGGTGGATCAGCCGGAGCTCGACCCGTTCCAGGTGCCCCAGTCCCGTCTGGCCCAGCGGGTGCTGGAGCACCCCTCCTTGAAGGCACGATTCCTCGCGCGCCTGCACACGGTGGTCCGCGAGGTCTGGAGCGATGAAGCGATGCAGGCCCGCGCCGAGGCGGTGCACACCGTCATCGAGTCCGTGCCGTATGACGACGCACGGGTCCGTGAGGAGCTGGAGGACTTCCAGGCGCGCTTCCCCCTCCAGCTCGAGCTGTTCCGCGGCCGCCGCATCCTCCTCGAAGGGCTCCTGCCCCCCTCCGGGCCGTGACGTGACGCGAGCCCCTCACTGCCCGCGCTTGCGCACGGAGATCTCCACGATGAAGTCCGGGCTCCGCTCCGCGCCGGGCTCGGTCCGCGCCAGCACCGCGGGCCGGTCGTCGCCCGTCCACAGGCCCAGCAAGTCGTAGGTCATCCACTGCGCCAGCGAGCGCGCCACCCGCTGCGCTCCCTCGCGGGACACCGTCGAGAGCGAGCCCTGTGCATCCATCAGCCCTCGCACCAGCCGCGCCGGCACCATCCAGCACTCGGCGCGCAACGAGGGCGGCACCAGGAACAGGCAGAACGAAGCCTCCGTCTGTCCCAACAGCCCGTCCACCTGCTCGCGCCCGAGCCGCAGGTTCGGCGCCCACTCGCCCCGGTGCTCCAGCTTCCTCGCCAGCACCAGCACCGCCCGCTTCGTCGTCAGGAAGGAGTCCACCTCCACCTTCAGCACGAACGCCAGCTCCACTCCCGCCGGCCGCGCGTTCTCCGGCGCCGGCTCGCCCTCCACCGGCTCCCGCGTCCTGCGGTACTGGAGCTCCAACTCCAGCGGCACCGGCTGCCCCTGCGAGAGCAGAATCGAGAGGTCCGAGCGGATGCTCTCGAACTCGTGCCGCAGGTCCTCGAGCAGCCGCGTCACCAGCCGCGCCTCGTCCTCGCGGAAGTGCTCCGGGTAGCGCGCCGAGAAATCCCGCTCCACGCGGCTGAACGCGCCCAGCAGCAACTCCTCCAGGTCCCGGTCCTTCAGCCACGTCCTGCCCCCGCCGAGCGTCATCGCCCCAGAGGCCCTCAGGTGGCGCAGCGCCCCCGTCAACGTCGCGGGCGTCGCCGGCTCGGGCGCGGACTCGGCCCCGTGCGCCAGCCACGCGTTGATGGCCCGCACGCGGAAGCGCACGCGCGTGGACGGGTGCTCGCCCAGCTTGCGCAGCAGCCGCCGGTCCGTCCCCGTCTTCACCAGCGACAGCGTCACCAGCTCGGCCTCCGAGGCCGCCGCGTCCGGCGCGCACCACAGGAAGAACTCGATGGCCGCCTTGCGCAGCACCGGCTTCTTCACGAACCGCCGCGTCACCTCCTGCCTCCACGCCGCCAGCTCGTCCGCTCCGGGCCGCCGCTCCGACTCCACCCGCGGCCACAGGTCCGCGCACTCCTCCGCCAGCCAGTACAGCGCCTCCGCCACCGGCAGCTCGCGCACCCGCTCCCGCGCCTGGTTCCGCCGCTCGAAGGCGTCCTCCGCGCCCTGCCGCAGCGCCACCCGGAAGATGCGCTCCTCCAGCCACAGCAGCACCAGCGCCAGCCCCGGCTCGGCCTTGGGCTTCAGGTGCTCCCAGCACTTGTCCGCCACCACCCGGTGCCGCTCGAGCTCCTTGTCCTCGTGGATGCTGGCCACCAGCGCCTGCAGGGCGCCTCTCAGGCCCTCCACCGGCGCCTCGAAGTACACCAGCAACTCACTCAGGTTCTCGATGACCGCCAACGCGCCTCCCTCTTCGAGGTTCCTGGTCAGCAGCAGGCTCGCCCGGGTGCACCAGCGCGCCTCGCCCTTCCCGCTCGCGTAGCTCCCCAGGAAGCCGCGCAGCTCGCTCCGGCCCTCGGGCGACGCCACCATCTGGAAGAGCTTCTCCTCCAGCACGTCCCGGCACTCGCGCCACGGAATCCGCGCCGCCCGCTCCCGGATGAAGGCCACCAGCTTGTCCCGGCCCTCGCGCAGGTGCGGCAGCAGCGCCCGGAGCTGATCCAACCGCCCGATGACCCGCTTCTCCGAGCCCAGCAGGAACTTCAGGTCCAGTTCCACCGTGTCGTGGAAGCGCAGCACCCGGCCGTCGAAGGTGCAGCGCACGCCGCTCACCAACTCCGTCAGCGCCTCGGGGTGGCGCTTGAGGTAGCGCGTCAGCACCTTGGAGACCTCGGCCCCCACCTGCTCCATGAGCGGCCCCACGGCCTCGGCCTGGCCCTGCACGTTCAGCGCCAGCAGGAGCTGCTCCCGGCGGGAGATGAGCCGCTGCAGCAGCTCCCTCGGGGGCGCCGTGTAGGGCCACAGCAGCTCGCCGCCGTGGGCCAGCAGGAACAACAGCTCGCCCGGAGAGCGCTCGCCGGAGTCCAGCCGGGACCAGGCGGCCGTCTGCGCCATCTCGCGCTCGTCCAGGGTGGCGTTGCGCACCCACTCGGTGAGCTGCTCCGACCACTGAGGACGCGACGACAGCACGGCGTCGGGACTGGCCCCCGTCACCTGCTCATAGAGCGCCTGGATGGACTCAGGCCACTTGTCGTCACCCGGTTGCATGGTCGAGCACGGAAGCTCACCGCCCTGCTACCACAGCTAATGGCGCTCCGCCCGGGTCCAGTCGCGGCTGGTACTCCCCGGCCAGTTGCTCCACCTCGGCCGCCAGGCGCTCGCCCTCGGTGAGCAGCCGCGCCTTGAGCCGTCCCCGGCTGCCCAGCGTGAAGAACACGGC
This sequence comes from Archangium sp., assembly GCF_057119385.1. Classification (NCBI taxonomy): domain Bacteria; kingdom Pseudomonadati; phylum Myxococcota; class Myxococcia; order Myxococcales; family Archangiaceae; genus Archangium; species Archangium sp. Next base: position 76,592 of record NZ_DBNGVP010000075.1, read on the forward strand.
CACGTCATGGAGCAACACCTGCCAGCGCTCGGAGAAGTACAGCGTGAAGAGCGCCAGCGGCGGCACGCCCAGCAGCACCGGCAGCCCCAGCGGCGCCCCGCGCCACAGCCACGCCCCCACCGTCAGCGCCCCCCACCACGCCAGCGACACCACCAGCGCCACGAGGAACTTCACCGTCGCCTGGACGTCCAGCTCGGCCTTGCGGCTGGCCCACCTCGGCACCAGGTACGGCACGTAGAAGAGCCCCAGCCCCAGGGCGAACAGCGGCAGGCCGAACGCCAGCAGCAGCAGGTTCTTCACCACGAAGCGCGCCACCGGGCCCGTCCGGTACTCCAGCGCCAGGTCCGTGGGGTCCGCCCGCACCAGCTCCAGCCGGCGCAGGAAGGACACCATCTCTCCCCGCACCCGCTCGAAGCGCTCGGGCTGCTCGGAGCGGAAGAGCTGCAGGCCCCGCGCCCAGTTGCGCAGCCGCTCGGGATCCTGCGCCTCCTTCTTCCGGAAGGCGAAGAGCTGCTCGGAGAGCTGGATGAGCGGCAGCTCCTCCCACTGGTCCAGGTTGAGCGTGACGGCGCGGAGCCCCTCGGCGATGCGCTCGGTGAGCCGGCGCACGGACTCGCCCTCGGCCGCCGCGTCCGCCGGCAGGAAGTCCGTCACCTCGATGGGGGTGCCCATCTCGATGAGCACCTCGCTGTGGAACAGGTGCTTGTCCGCGTACGTGAGGCCCACCGGGACGATGCGCACCGGCGCGCCCTGCTTCGCCGCCCCGAGCGCGATGCGCGCCGCGCCCGTCTTCAGCTCCGCCAGCGAGGGCTCCGAGTGACTCTTGCCCTCGGGGAAGAGGGTGATGGCCCGGCCCGCCACCAGCGCCCCGCGCGCCGCGTCCAGCGTCCCCTCGTTCTTGCCCATCTGCGAGGGGTCATCCTGCTTGCGGTACACCGGCAATGCCCCGAGCCCCTTGAGCAGCCAGCCGATGATGGGAAGGCGGAAGAGCGGCTCCTTGGCCAGGAACGTCACGTGCCGGCGCGTGAGGATGAAGACGAGGGCCGGGTCGATGAGCCCATTGGGGTGGTTGCCCACGAACATGACCGGGCCCTCGGGCTCGGCCGGGGGCGCATTCACCTTCACCCGGTAGAAGAGCCGCAGCGCCAGGGCCACCACCGCACGCACGATGCCGTAGAACACGGCGCGCAGTGTACACCGGACGCTCGCGTCCCGGGCACGGCCCAGGACCCGCCCGGCCCGGCGCCTCCGCACGCTGCGTGCGTGGACACCAACACGCGCATGAACTGGAGCGCCCCCCTCCTCTATTGCCATTGGATGGATTGCTCGTCCACTGGGACGCAATCCCAGGGTACGTGGCTCATCGTCGGCGCGGCCTCAATCGAGGGTCTTGAATCGAATCTTCGAGATGAACTCGGAGAAGGTCAGCGCGATGAACCCAAGGTTGTGGAAGAACTCCTCCCCCAGTTTGCCGGCGTCGAACCAGTCGTGGGCCCAGAACCAGACGGAGCCAGGCCGTTTTCCGCTCACGTCGAGCAGAAACAGGTGGCCTCCGGGGTCGGACCCCATGGGAATGAACCCAGGTGCAATGCGTGGCTCCTCCTGGACGAACTCCCGATAGGCACCCGATAGCGTCAGGCTTTCACTCCTTTGATCTTCGTAGATGCCCGCCCAGTCCTCGGCGTTGAAGAGGTAGTCCACGATCACTTCATCCAGGACGCCCTTGGGCGGACGGCCCTGCCATTCCACCGTGACTACGGGGTACTCGTCCGGATGGGGTGCTTGAGGGTGAACGGGCCTGCCGCCATTCACGTCCAGGAGGAACTGGTGATGATCGGCCGGCAGGCGAATTCCGATGAGCTGCTCGAACTGCTGGATTCGCGATAGCTGACCGGGCCGTGTGGCCAGGGACTCGAACTTCATCTGCTCCCAGGGATTCATCAGAACTCCAGAACCTCCTCCAGTGCCAGAGCACGGGAGCGGAAGGGAAGCAAAGCCGCAGGAAGCGCACGCGCGGACTGAGCCCCGCTTCCACCCGGCTCCTCCAGTTCCGGGATGCTATACCCGGAGCGCTCATGGCCTCTCCCGCCCTCCGGCCGTTGAACCGCCTCGCCGCGCCTGGACTGCTGCTGCTCGCGTCTCTCGCCCTCTACGGTGGGGGGCTGCTGCCCGGCCGCGCGTTCTTCTACCGCGACGTGATGCACTACTACTGGCCCACCCAGGCCACGCGCTTCGCACTCGGCGGCCTGCCGCACTGGAATCCCTTCCACCAGGGTGGGCTCCCCTTCCTCGCGGACATCCACGCCGGCGTCTTCTACCCGCCCAACCTCCTCTTCGCCGTCTTCTCCTTCCCCACCGCCTACGCGCTCCTCCTGGTCCTCCACCACTTCCTGGGCCAGCTCGGGCTCTTCGTCTTCCTGCGGCGCCAGGCGTTCGAGGTGCTTCCCGCCCTCACCGGCACGCTCGCCCTCGGGCTCACCGGCTACATGGCCGGACTGGGCAACTTCGGACCGCTCGTCTCCGGCTGGACCTGGACGCCCTGGCTGCTCGTCGTCCTCCAATCCCAGCTCCTCCCCCTGCGCAGGCTGGCCGTCCTCTCGCTCCTCATCGCCGCGCAGCTCGTCTCGGGAGATCCCCAATCCGCGCTCTACTCGGCGCTGGTGGCCGCGACGTACGTGGCGTGGTTCCCCGGCCGCAAGGAGCGGCTGGTGGCGCTCGCGGGCGCCGGTGCGCTCGGGCTGCTGCTCGCCGGGGTGCAGGTGTTCCCCGCCCTCGAGCTGCTGGCGGAGTCCACCCGCGGCGGCTCCGGGGTCGGCTACCTCGCGAGCTGGAACCTGCACCCGGTGCGGATGCTGGAGTTCCTCTTCCCCTACCCCTTCGGCGAGTACCTCGGCGTGCCGCAGTTCTGGGCCTGGTTCATGGTGAAGGGACCGGGCGCGATTCCCTTCGCCCTCAGCATCTACCTGGGGGCCACGGTGCTCGTGCTCGCCGTGCTGGGCGCGAGGAAGGACCGGCTCACCGGCTTCGCGCTCAGCCTGTGCGCGCTGGGCCTCCTGCTGGCCCTGGGTGAACGCTCCCCGGTGTCCTTCCTGCTCGAGCAGCCCCCGTTCCGGTTCTTCCGCTACCCGGAGAAGTACGTCGTCCTGCTCGTGCTCGGGTGCGCGGTGCTGGCCGCGTCCGGCGCGAGGGCGCTCGTCACCGGCCCCTCGCGCGGGCGGTTGATTCCCCTGGGCGTGGCCGCGGGCCTCATGGGGGTGGCCCTCCTGTTCACCGGAGTCGCGACGGAGACGGCCCGCGAGCTCTTCGCCTCCCTCCTCCAGGCGGCCAGCACCCGGGCGGATCCGAGCGGCCCCCTGGAGAACGCGGCGCGCTCGGTGGGCACCGCGCTGTGCTTCACGGCGCTGATGCTGGGACTCGCGGCGCTGGCGCTCCGGAAGCCCGGCAGCCGCGCGGTGGCCGTGGGCGTGCTCGCGCTGGTGGCGGTGGATCTGCTGTGGACGGCGCGCAAGACGGTGTGGCTCGGGCCGGCCTCCCTCTACCAGGAGCCCGCGCTGGCGGCCCGGCTCCGGGAACTGGCGGGCTCACCGCCGACGCGCTTGTTCCGCATGGACAGGGCGCTCAAGGCCTCGGCGCCTCCGAGCAGGGACCTCGAGGGGCTCATCCGTCTGCGCGAGTGGGAGCACGAGACGCTCAAGAGCAACCTCTCCGGCGTCTTCGGGCTCGAGGAGGTCACCAGCTACAGCGCGGTGGACCTGCGGCGCTGGACGGGCCTGATGGGGGTGTTCGCACGGCGGCCGCAGGGGGTGGCGGAGCTCTACGCGGGCTGTCTGCTGTTGACGTCGGCCCAGGCGGCGCAGGCCGTGGGCCCGGGCGAGCAGGTGCTCCTGACCGAGCCCGCCCTGGGGCTCGCGGTGACGAAGCTCCCCGACTGCCCCCAGCGCCTGCGGACGGTGACGCGGACCACCGCGGTGGCCAGCCTGGAGGACGCCCTCGCGCGCCTGGGCTCCGGGAAGGTCGACCCGCGCCAGGAAGCGCTCGTGGAGGAAGGCACGACGAGGACCTACGGGCCCGCCGAGGTGACGGGCGTGGAGCTCGGTCCCCGGAGCGCCCGGGCGCGGGTGGTGGCGTCGGCGGGAGGCACCTTCCTCGTCTTCGCCACCAGCGCCTACCCGGGCTGGACGGCGGCCGTGGATGGCAACGAGGTGCCCGTGCGCATCGTCAACGGCGCGCTCATGGGCCTCGAGGTGCCGGAGGGCTCGCACCAGGTGGAGCTCTCCTTCACGGATCCGGGCTTCCACTCGGGACTCCAGGCGACGCTCGCGGGCGTGCTGGTGCTCGTGCTCCTGGCGCTCGTCTCGAGGCGCGGCCAGGACGCCCGCCCGGAGGCGCCCGCTCCGGCCTGACCGGGCACGTCACCGGTGCGGCGTCGCGGAGGCGGACAGCGGACCGCCGGGGGTCCCAGCCGCGCCGCTCCAGCTCGTCCACCCCTCCGAGATCATGCGTTCACGCTTCCGCTCGCATTGCTCGTGCCGCGTCCGGGCCACACCCCTGCGCTCCTTGAGATAGGCCCGCCGCTGGAAGACGGTGAGACAGTCCTGGTTGTCCTTCTCGAGCGCCTCCGCGAGCTGGGCGGTCGCGAGCCGGGTCGAAGGCAGGAACCAGACCCTCGCCGTCTTGTCCCAGGAGCCCGTGACGACGGACTGGCCATCCGGGCTGAACAGGGCGGACTGGACCGGTCCCTGGTGCCCCTTCAGCACGAGGAGCATCTTGCCGTCCGCCGCCCGCCACACCCGCGCCGTCCCATCCGCGGAGGCCGTGGCGATGAGCACTCCGTCAGGGCTGAACGTGGCGGATTGGACCGCGCCCAGGTGCTCCTTCAATACGAAGAGCTCCTTGCCATCCGCCACCCGCCACACCCGCGCCGTCCCATCCGCGGAGGCCGTGACGAGGTACCGGCCATTCCGGCTGAACGCGGCGGAGAGGACGGCGCTCTCGTGTCCCTTCAACTCGCGGACCAGCGTGCCGTCCCCGCTCCGCCACAGCCGTGCCGTCTTGTCTCTCGAGGCCGTGACGAGGAGCTGCCCATCCGGGCTGAACGCGACGGATTGAACCGCCCCCAGGTGTCCCTCGAGCAGGGCGATCCGCGCGCCATCCGCCACCCGCCACACCCGCGCCGTCTTGTCCCTCGAGGCCGTGGCGATGAGCTGGCCGTCCGGGCTGAACGCGATGGCGGTGACCGGCCGCTTGTGCTCCAGCTCCCTCACGAGGACCCCACCCGAGCCATCGGACCTTCCCACCCGGAGGAGGCCATCCCAGGAGGTCGTGGCGACGCGCTCACCATCCGCGCTCACCGCGACGGAGGAGGGCCGATCTCCGAGCCCCGTCAGCAGCAGGGGCTCCACCTGGCCGCTGGACCGCCACACGCGCACGGGCTCGTCCCGGGTGAACGTGACGAGGTGCTCATGGCTGAAGCCGGCGAGCTGCACCGGTCCCCCGTGTCCCCGCAGGACCAGGGGCTGCTTCGCATCGAGGCCCTGGGCCCTCCACACCCGCGCGGTTCCGTCCCAGGACGCCGTGACGATGAGCGTCCCATCCTGACTGAACCTGGCGGACTGGACCGGGCCCTCATGCCCCTTCAGCACGAGGAGCTCCTTGCCATCCTCGATGCGCCAGACCCGTGCCGTCCCATCCATGGAGGCCGTGACGAGGAGCGCTCCATCCGGGCTGAACGCGGCGGACTGGACGGGCCCCTCGTGCCCCTCCAGCAGCAGCACCTGGGTGCCATCCCCGGCCCGCCACAGGCGCACCGTCCCGTCCGAGGAGGCCGTGACGAGGAACCGGCCATCCCGGCTGAACCTGGCGGACTGGACCGTCCCCGTGTGCCCATGCAGGGTGAACAGGGGCATGCCGTCCCTGGCCCGCCACACCCGCGGGGTCTTGTCCCAGGCCGTGGTGACGAGGAGCTCCCCATCCGGGCTGAGCGCGGCGGACGACAACGTCTTGCCGTTTCCCCGGGGTACGCGGAGGGCGCCCGCGCCATCGGGGTACCTCACCGTCATGTCCCCATCGCGGGAGAGCTTCCACACGCGCAGCGGCGCACCGTCCGCGGCCCGCCACTCCCGGATCGTCCCATCCGAGGAGACCGTGAGGATGCGCTCCCCATCCGGGCTGAACGCGGCGCTCCGGACATCATCCTCGTGCGCAAGGGGCGCGAGGAGCTCCCGCCCATCCGAGACCCGCCACACCCGCGCCGTCCCATCCGCGGAGGCCGTGACGAGGCGCTCGCCCTCCGGGCTGAAGGCGGCCGTGCGGACCTCGTCCTTGTGTCCCTCCAACACGACGGGCTCGCCCAGGCCGGTGACCCGCCACAACCGCGCCTTCCCGTCCGAGGAGGCCGTGACGATGAGCGTCCCATCCGGGCTGAAGGCGGCCGCGTTGAGCGGCAACCCGCTGCCCGGGAGCGTCACCCTCAGGTGGTTGGCGTCCAGCGCCTCCAGGGCGAGTGGATCCCACTCCGGCACCTTCTCCGGCTCGCGCACCTCGAGCAGCAGCTTCCCGGCCATGGCGGGCTGGCCGCGCTCCAACAACTCCCGCGCTCCCGTCAGCAGGGATTGATTGAGGGCCTCGTGCCGGGCGTTCACGGCCAGGAACAGCAGGAGGAGCAGCACCGCCACCACCACGCCGGCCACCGACGCGGTGACGAGCAGCCTGCGCCGCATGGCCCTCACGCGCCGCGCCTCGTGGTGCGCCTCCTCGAGCCGCAGCCGCTCCTGCTTGAGCTCGAGCACCTTGCGCGCCAGCCAGTCGTGCCCCAGCTCGAAGTACCGGCTGCCCTGGTGCTGCTCCGCATGCAGCACCGCCGCCCCTTCCAGGCTGGCCAGCACCTTCCCCCCTTCCCCCGGTGGGAGCGCGGCCAGCGCCTGGTGCTCCATCAGCAGCGTCCGGCTCCCATCCGCCGCCACCAGGTGCTCCTCCAGCAGCGTCATGGCCGCGCCGTGCAGGGGCCCCAACGCGTCCAGCGTCGCGTCCAGGTACCGGTGAAGGATGGGCTCGGCCTCCACCTTCCCGGCCGGGCCGCTTCCCGCCACGCGCTCCTCCCAGAGCGCCCGGCAGACGATCTGCGCGAAGGCCGCCTGGACCTCGGCCTCGTCCGACTCGCTCTGCCCGGGCGTGCGCACCTGGAGCATCAGCGCGCGCATCTCCTCCTCGCGCCAGTGCTGGGCCGGCGTCCCCGTGGCGGCCACCCGGCAGGCCACCCGCGCCATCTCGCCCACCGTGAGCGGCCCCAGCCGGAAGCCCTGGTCCAGCACGAAGCGCAGCGCACGGGCCCGGTCCCGGAAACGGCCCAGGTAGTCCTCCCGCAGCGACAGCACCACCTGCAGCCCCCGGATGGGCATGGACGCGAGCGCCTCCAGGCCCTCGAGCAGTCCGCCCGTCTCCACCGGAGAACGCCCCGGGAGCAGGAGCTGCTCGAGCTGATCCAGGTAGATGAGGATCGGCCGCTCCGAGCGCTGCTCCGCCATCCGGAGCGCCTCCTCGAGGGCCTCGCGCGCGCCCAGTCCACCGGGCCGTTCGCCCAGGTCGAGCTCCGAGAACATCGCCTGTGCCAGCCGCTCCAGGGGCGGCTCCTCTCGCAGCCAGGCATCGACGCGGACGATGCGGAAGCCCTGCTCCTCCACCAGCACGGGGATGACGCCCGCCTGCATCAGCGAGGACTTGCCCGCGCCCGAGGGACCGAAGAGCGTGACGCACGGGTGGGCGAGGATGCGGTTCACCAGCTTGCGGATGTGCGGCTCCCGGCCGAGGAAGCGCTCCCGGTCCGCGCACCGGTAGGGCTGGGGACCGGGGAACGGATTGACATGCACGCCACCGCTCATCGGGCGCCCTCCTGGGCAGGCGGCTCCTGGAAGTAGGCCATCAGCTCGGCCGTGCTCATCTCGAGCACCTGGACGCCTTCCCTCCCCGGCAGGCTCTGCCCGCGCAGCCACATCGCGCGCTCGGCATCATCCGGCTCGAGCATCACCAGGCTGCCGAGGGGCAGCGGCCGCTTGCCGAAGAGCCGGTAGAGCAACATCCGGTGGTGCCAGGTCCAGATGGACAGGCCCAGCAGGAAGGCGGGCCGGGTGTTCAACACGCTCAGCAGCTCGTCGGCGAGATCCGGCGAGGAGAGGATGTCCTTCAGCCCGCCGATGCCCAGCAGGTAGTCGTCCTCGGTGAGCATGGGCTTGTTGAAGAGGTTGGGCGGCAGGTAGCCCCGGTAGAGCCGGAGCACGAAGATCTCCCGCTGCGCATCGAACGACTCGGGGACCTCCATGACCTGGGTCCACCGCTGCTCACCGGGCTCATGCCGCATCACGGTGGGCACGTCTCCGCCCCCCGGCCCCGAGGGCTGGATGACGTGGATGCGCCGCTGCGGCTGACTGTCGGCGAGGGCGATCTCCAACAGGGGGAAGCGCAGCAGCGTGATGTGGACGCCGGGGGGAACCTCGCGCGCCATGGCCCGGACGAAGGACAGCGATTCGGCGGCATGGCCGAACATCTTCTGGAACTCGAAGAAGAGGTTCTCCTCGCCGAAGCACAGCGCGTAACGCTGGGCGAGGGCGCTCATGGAGAGGCCGGGGGGCACGGCGCCCACGTTCTGCTCGAGCTTCTCGCGGAGCAGCGTGCGGAAGTCCTCCAGCAGGGAGCTCTGCTCGCGCAGGCGGTCGCCCAGCAACAGGGTGAAGGGCCGCTCCAGCAGACGGGACAGGGCGGGAGGCGCGGGCTCGTGCGGCCGGACGGGCGGGGGCGTGGTACGCGGAGGCACCACCCTGCGGCGCTGGAAGTCGAACAAGGTGGTGTCCTGGCCTCGCAGGTAGAGCACCGGGGAGAAGGCCTCGGCGCTGCCATGGAAGGCGCCGAGCACCGTGTGCCGCGCGTGCTGGAGGCTGCTGGCCACATCGCCTCGCGAGGAGGAGGCGCTCGTGAGGGCCCGGTAGAAGGACCTCGAGCACAGCCGGGCGAGGTCCGCCTTGACCGGCCACAGGTGGGCGACGACGGCGTCGGCACCCGAGTGCGCGAAACACTCCGCCGCGCTGGCCAGGGCCCCGGGTCTGGCCCCCCTCACAGGCGTCGAGCACGATCAACCGCAGGTCCCTGCGGAAGTCCGTCCGCAGCTGCTGGGCCAGCCATTCCACCTCCACCCCGCGCTCCTGGCCCTCGTCATCCTCGAACAGGAGGCGGGGGACGCCCTTCTCGTCGACACTCCCGTGCCCGATGAAGTGGAGGATGTGGGGCGTGCGCCCGCGCTTCAGCCAGTCGGAGAGGTAGGGCAGCCGGGCCCGGGCGCCCACGAGCGGATCCAACCATTCGATCTCCCCGGACTCGATGCTGTCGTGGAGCGCGGCCCGGAGCCCCGTGAGGGCCGACTCGTCCGAGGGGGCGATCGCCAGGACCCGCACCGCGCCCTCCACCTCGCGGGGTTGCCAGGGATCCGTCGAGCTCACGCCGCGGGCCAGGAGCAGCTCCGGCGAGTTGCCCAGGAAGGACAGGGTCGTCTCCGGCTCGCAGAGCGCCTCCCAGGGGAAGGCCTGGAGCGCGGCATCGTGAATCATCAACCGCACGAGGACCTGCTCGTCGCCCGAGGCCTCACGCAATCGCACCAGCACCTCCTCGAGGCCCTTCTGGAAGAGGGCCTGGTAGAAGGTCTGCGCCTGCTTCAGGTTCTCCCCCAGGGGCTCGGCGCGAGCGGCGGCCTTCTCGGTGTTCCGGGCGAAAAGGCTCAATTGCTCCAGGGTGACGGCCGGGAGCGTATGGGGAACGGGGTGCTCACCCCGGCAGCCCATCGCGGCGGCGCGGATGCCCCCCTCGACACGCTCGAGATCGATCTCCAGCCATTTCCTGGACAACACCGCCCACCCTCCCGAGTCAGGATGCTCCCCGGAGTAGAGTGTCCACCGGCGCCCTGTGAGCCATGGGACCCTCCGGGAGGAGCCAGGGAGGCGGCCCCCGACGCCCCTGCCAGGCCCTGTGGCCTGAAGAGCTCAGAAGCAGGCTCAGAAGGTGCCGATGCTGAAGTGGAACTGCATGAGCGGCTCGTTGAGCGTCTCGTCGGGGTCCAGGTTGACGCCCACGTCGAAGGACAGCGGGCCCACCGGCGTCTGGTAGCGGGCGCCGATGCCCGTCGAGTAGCGCAACGCGGCGAACTGGTACTGCTCCAGGTCTTCCCAGAGGTTGCCCGCCTCGAGGAACAGGCCCACGTCGAAGGAGGAGCCCACGGGAATGCGCAGCTCGCCCTTGGCGAGGGTGAACAGCTGCCCGCCTTCGCTGGTGGGCGGCTGGCCGGCGAGGATGGTCAGCAGTTCCGTGGAGCATCCCGCCGGGTGCACCAGGGAGCGGCAGTCGGCCAGCTGCCGCCGCAGCGACGTACGCCGGTCCTCGCCAAGGATGCCGTCCTCGCGGAAGCCTCGCAGGCTGGAGGAGCCGCCCAGGTAGAAGCGTTTGGAGCCGATGACCCAGGAGTCCTGCTCCAGGGGCACGATGGTGCCGCCGCGCACGGACAGGGCCAGCACCGTACGGGACGGCAGGGGCACGTAGCCGCTCACGTTCCCCATCAGCTTCACGCCGTTGATGGGCTGGGCCTCCGTGGGCTCGCCGCTGGCGTTCGTCGGCAGCGAGCGGATGTCGCGCATCAGCTCGGCGCTGGTGGACACCACCAGGCCCCTGCGCGGGTTGGCCGGGTCATCCCGCAGGTCCACCGCGCCCGAGGCGCGCAGCGAGTTCAGGATGAAGAAGCCGGTGGGGAAGCGCAGACGCTCCTGGTCCGCGCGGCTCGGCGCGGTGAGCTGGCGCTCTCCCCGCTCCAGCAGGTTGCCTTCCAACTCGTACTGCAACCCGAAGCTCAGCCAACGCGTCGCGGACCAGTCCAGGCCCGCCACCGCGGCGGCTCGGGTGGACAGGTACGAGGGCCGGTGCACGCGCTCGCCGATGAGATCGAAGCGGGCGCCCACTTCCAGGGGCAGCAGGCCGTAGAGCCGCGGCTGGGCGGCGGACAGCACGACGCGGCCACCGAAGTCACTCACCCAGGCATACGGCTCGGGCGCCTTGCACTCCTCGGGCACCGCGGTGCAGCGGGCGCGGGCGATGGCGGCCTTCTCCCAGCCCTGCGCGCTCCAGCCGATGTAGTTGAGCTTCAACCGGCCGGACAGGTTGAGCCCGCGCCCATCCACGTTGGAGCGAGACACGTCCAGGCCCAGACGGGGACCTTCCGCCAGGAAGTAGCCACCGGCGACCTCGCCCTCCCAGCGCGGACGCTCGCGCACCTCCACCACCACGTCCTTGCTGGCCTCGGGCACGTCCGGCTTCTCCAGCCGCACCGTGGCCTGCCGGAAGATGTTGAGGAGCGTGAGCCGGCGCTGGCTCTCGAAGAGCTTGTCCGGGCTGAGCACCTCGTCCTCCTTGAGGCGCACCGTGGCGCGGACCACCTCCTCGTTGGTGCGCGAGGTGCCGCGCACGAGGATGCGGCCCACCGTCACCTGGGGACCCGGCTCCAGGCGGTAGAGGACGCTCACGCCGCCGGCCGCGAGGTTCGGCGCCGCATCCGCGCGGGCGAAGAGGTAGCCCTTGCGCGCCAGCTCGGTGACGAGCGCCTGCTGCCCGCGCTCCACCGCGTCGTTGCTCATGGGCTCGCCCACCTCGAGGGGCACCAGCTTGCGTCCGTCGAAGCCCGGGGGCCCGCCCTCGATGCGCATCTCGGACACGCGCATCTGCGGCCCCTCGACCACGTCGAACCAGCCCACCGCCGAGCGCCGGCCCACCGCCAGCTCCATCTTGGTGAAGCGCACCCGGGCCTGGAGGAAGCCGCGCTCGCGGTAGGCCTCCGTCATCACCTCCGCCGCGTCCCGCCACGCCTCCTCGACGAAGACGGTGGCCGGGTTGTGCACCCACTCGGGAGGCCCCAGGTGGCGCTTGCCGGGCCCCATCTCCACCGCGTCCGACAGCAGCGGCCCCGAGGCCGGCTGGGGCTCGTTGGAGCGCACGTGCTCGGTGAGCATCTCGCGCAGGGTCTCGTTGGAGAGGACCTTGTTGCCGCGGAAGATGACGCGCCGCACGCGCAGCGGGTGGCCCTCCTCGATGTCGAAGGCGAGCACCGCCGCCTCGCCATCCGGGCGGTGCACCTCGCGCGTCTCCACGTGCACGTCGTTGAAGCCGCGGTAGCGGTAGAAGGACTCCAACCGCCGCGCCAGCCGCGCCACCGTCTGCGAGTCCAGCGGCTCCGAGCCGTCGTAGGAGAGCATCCGCGCCAGCACGGTGTCCGGGAAGCGGTGGTTGCCGTGGAAGTGGAAGGTGAAGCGGGGCCCGGCGGAGATGGGCACCACCACCGTCGCCGCGTCGCCCGCGCCCTGCTGTTTGGGCTGGCCCACCGTGGCGCGCCAGTAGCCGCGCGAGCGCAGCAGCGTCCGCAGCCGCTCCAGTCCGGACTCCAGGCCACCGCGGTCCAGCACGCCGCCCACGCGCAGGCCCAGCGTGGCGAGCAGCTCGGACAAGGGAAGGCCGGGGCTGCCCGTCACCGAGACGGCCGCCACCCGCGTGGGGCTGCCCTCGAAGACGGTGAAGACGAGCGCCACGCCTCCGGCCACGGTCTCGCGCGTGAGCTGGACGCGCGCGTCGTTGTAGCCCTGGCGCTCGTACGCGCGGGACAGGCCCTTCAAGGCCGTCCTCAGCACGTCCTCGTCGAGCAGCTTGTCCTGCTCGATGCCGTCCACCTTCAGCGCCGCCCGGAGCGCCGCGTCGGAGAGGACGACGTTGCCCTCCACGTCGATGCGGCGGATGCGCGCCATGGAGGTGAGCTCGAAGACGACGCGCACGCCCTCGGGCACGTCCACGGTGCGCACGACGACGTCGGAGAAGCGCCCGCTGGACCACAGCCGCTCCACCGAGCGGCGCACCGCGCGGGCCGACAGCGCCTGTCCCTTGCGCACCGCCACCAGCTCCGCCAGCCCCGCCGAGTCCTCCTCCGCGGGCAGGTGCAGCTCCACCGCCACCACCGTGGGACCGGCCGGCAGCACCGGCTCCGGGCGCACGGGGAGCGGCGCCGTCTCCGAGGCCTGTGCCCCGGCGGCCTTCGCTGGCTCCACCTCCTTCGCCGGCTGCGCCATCGCGGCGCTGGCCAGCAGCAGGCAGAGCACGAGCGTTACTGGGACTCCCAGCTCAACTTGAGCTCGATCCCAGGGTTGCCGAAGGCAGTCTCGCTGTTCTCGTTGTCCCACTGGCCCCGGAGGGAGAAGCGATTGTCGAAAAGGTACTCGGCGCGAGCGCGAGTTCCACGCCCACTGACGGGCTGCGTCAAGCCAATCTTAAGCTGCTCCGTGAGGAACTTCGACTCCAAGCGGGCGGTTGGCTCGGCCTGCTGGGTGGCGTCGTTGTAGGTGGTGGAGATCTGCAGGGACAGGCCGCGCAGGACGGGGTTGGAGGGCAGGAAGCGCTGCACCTGCCGGTCCAGGCCGGAGATGTTGAAGAAGGCCTCGGCGGCGAGGCCCGCGCTGGCCGAGGCGGCCGTCTCCTTGTCGGTGCTGGTGAGACCCAGGGTGAGGAGCGACAGCACATCGCCCTCGGTGAGGCTCGGCTCCGAGGTGAGGAGCAGCTGGGGAGCGGCCGGGCGGCCGAAGGCATGGAGTTTCACCTGGTACTCGCGCACCTGGGCCTGGGCGCGCAGGTCGAACATGGGGTCGATGCTGTAGCGGTCCTGGAACTCGATCTGCCCGCGGTCGATGGTGAACTGGTTGTTGCGGAAGAAGGCCTGGCTGCCCTCGGCGGTCTCCACCACGCCGAGGACACCCGGGCGCACGTTGGTGCCGGTGAGCTTGAGCGAGCCGAGCAGCCGTGCGCGGGCGAGGTTGTTGTCCACCCACACGTCGGTGAGGAGCAGGCCCACGTCGAAGGTGAGGTACTCGCGGGGCTTCTCCGCGGGGGAGGCCAGCACGCTGCGCCGGGAGAAGCGCTTGAGGATGTCATCCAGCTCCAGGCCGCGGCGGTAGCGCAGGTTGCGGATGTCCATGACGCCGCCCAGGCGCATGGCGTCCAGGGTGCCGGTGAGCCACAACCGGCCGCTGGTGGTGAAGGGCAGGTCCTCGTGGAAGCGCGTGGCCACGTCGGTGAGGGCCACGTTCATCATCAGCTCCGAGGGGCGGAAGTCGGCCAGGGAGACCTCGCCGCTGCCCTGCATGCGGCCCTCGTTGAGGAAGCCCTCGAGGGACTCCAGGAGGATGCGCTGGCCGGTGAAGGCGACGCGGCCCTTCACGTCGCGCACGGACAGCGGCTGGTCGCGCAGGGACAGCTTGGCGTCGGAGATGAGGGCCGAGCCCGCCACCTTGGGCGTGCGCGGGCTGCCCGTGGCCACGGCGCTGAGCTCCACACGGCCGCCGGTGCGCACCAGCATGGGTGAGACGGACTCGAGCAGGCCCAGGTTCATGCCGCCGCGCAGGTAGAAGTCCATTTGCTCGGAGCTGATCCACCCGGCCGCGGACAGCTCGGTGTCTGGCCCGCGGAAGGAGAAGGAGGGCACGTCCAGGCGCCCGTTGGCGAAGCGCAGGGAGATGGGGCCCTCGTTGGCGCCGGAGAACGCGCCGCGGGCCAGGGTGAGCCGCTCCACGGTGGCGTCCATCTGGATGGCCTGGGCGTTCTTCAACGCGCCCTGCGCCCGCACCACCGCCTTGACGGAGCCGGACAGGCCGTGGGTGAAGTCGTTGACGGGCAACAGCGGCCGGATTTCGGGCAGCTCCAGCGTCACCGCGGCCTCGAAGGGATAGGGCTCCTTCACGCGCATCCACAGGATGCCGGAGGTGTCGCGGGAGGGACGGCCGGCGAGCTGCAGCTCCCGCCCTTCCATGCGGGCCTCGAAGCCCATGTTGCCGAGGTTGCGGCCGCCGAAGATGACCTGCGGGCCGGACACGTGGGCCGTGGTCACCGGCACGTCCGTGTTGCCGGAGACGGTGCCTTCCAGGGCCAGCGTGGCGCTCAGGCCCATGCGCTCGGCGGTCTCCTGGCCGGCGAGCTCCGCGAGGGACAGGTTGTCGCCGCCGAAGCGGTAGTCCAGCACGCCCTTCTGGGGCCCGGAGAAGAAGAAGCTCCCATCCACCCAGGTGCGGCCCAGCCGGCCCTCCAGCACCGTGCGCTCGAGCACCATGGCCTCGCCATTGTCGAAGCGCAGCCGGGCCGAGCCTTTGCCCATGTGCCGCCCGTAGTAGGTGGTGTCCTTGAAGTCCAGGGCCACCAGACCGGAGAACTGGTCCATCGGGCTGTCGATCTCCACCCGGCCCGAGACCTCGCCCTGCATGGGCCCCTGCATGACGGAGATGGTGGAGTGCAGCGGGGCGATGATGTCGATCAGATCCTCGGTGCGGCCGCGCGGCACCTGCACCTCGGCGCGCGTGTGCAGCGAGCGCCCGAAGGTGAGCTCCGCCTTGCCGAAGTACTGGGTGCGCCCCTTCTGGCCGGAGAGGGTCGGGAAGCCCAGCACCTTGTCCGCGTAGGTGATCTTCCCCTGCACCACGCCCAGGTCGAAGTCCCAGAACATGAAGTCGCGCAGGGACAGGGTGGCGCCGATCTTCACCTGCGAGTACGGGCCCTCGACGGTGGTGCTCACCGCGCCATGTCCGGCCCACGGCAGCTGGGCGATGTGGCCGAAGTCGGAGAGGTCCGCGTCGCCGTGCGCGTTGACGAGGAGGCCCTTCTGCGAGTCGTAGAAGAGCGTCACGTCGCCGCCGATGCGCGAGCGGCCCGAGTCGATCTCGATACCGGAGAAGGTGACGCGGTCGGGCAGGAGCGACACCTGCGTGCGCACGTGGCCGCCCGCGTAGGTGAGGAGGGTGCGCCCGGAGTCCACGGGCGCATCGAAGGCGCGCGAGGCGAGGATGAAGCGGCCGTGGCGCAGATCCAGGTCGCCCGACAGGTTGGGCCTGGGCAGCAGCGTGCCGGACAGGTGGGCCCTGGCGTTGGCCGGGAAGTCCACCCAGGAGCCCGTCAGGCCGGCCTTCTCGAGGATGCGGCCGAACTGCGCCTCATGCGTCTCCAGGTCCACCTCGACGGGCAGCCCCGGACGGAGCGCGAGCGTGCCGGTGATGCGCGCGTTGCCGCCCGAGCCGATGGGGACGAGCAGCTCCTCCACCGTCACCAGCTCACCGGCGTACGCCAGCCGCGCGGTGAAGGAGCCCGGGGAGTACTGCGCATAGGAGATGCCGCTGCCCGACACCTCCACGGACACGCTGGGCGCCGTGGGGCGGCCGTTGGCCGTGAGCCGCGTCCAGAGGTGGCCCTCCGCGGGCTTCTTCAGCACTCCCAAGCGCGACAGCGTGCGCAGCGGGAGGAACACCTGGGCATCCAGCGCGAGCATGGGCTCGCACAGCTGCTCCACGCGGCCGGAGATGTTCACCGTCAGCTCGTCCAGCGACGCCTCGGCGCGGTCCAGCTCCAGCAGCTCCTCGTCCACGTCCAGCGCGCCCGAGAGCGCGAGCCGTCCGAGGGTGAGCTCCTGTCCCGGAGCCAGGTGGACCAGGCCGCGCCGGGCCTCCACCTCGAACTCCTCCTCGCCCCAGCGCTCGCGCAGGCTGACGTCCAGCTCGGACAGCTCCACGTGCCGATCGCCGGGCAGCGCCAGCCGCACCTCCGCGCCGGTGATGGCCACGCGCGCCAGCCGCAAGCGCCGCAGTGGCTTGAGCAGACACTCGCCGGGCTCACCCGCGGGAGCCCTGGGACGGGTCAGGTCCAGCGACACGCGCGGCCGGTGCACCTTCACCAGGTCGATGGCGAGCTGACCGGAGAACGGGTTGGGCAGGCCGAGCTGCACCTCGGCCGAGTCCGCGGCGAACAGGGGCGTGTCCGCGCCCTTCTCGAAGACGGACAGGCCGCGGAGGATGAGGCGCTGGCCGAGTGGATCCACCTCGCACTCGCCGACGCCCACTTCCATCCCCAGCAACGTGGGCAGCTGGCGCCGGGCCTGCGTGCACAGTTGGTCCCAGGCGGTGCGCGTACGAAGGACCAGCACCGTCCCCAGCACGAGCGTGAGGACGATGAGCCACAGCGGCGGCCTGCGCGCGCCCTGCTGCCTGTTCCGGGGAGCCAAAACGGCTACAGCTTACCCAACCCCTCAAGGTAACGGTCGATCTCCGCGAGATCGATCTTCGAGTTGCCGCTTGCCCGACTGCTCGGGCCAGCGGCGGGGGCGGACTTCTGTTGCCCTTCCGGCAGAGCCGAACCCTGGAGTCCCAGGTTGTCGGCGATGCGGTGGATGAGCTTGTCGGTGATGGTCTGCTCGCGGGCGAGGAAGGCCTCGAAGAGGGCGTTGTCGCAGATGCTGTTGATGACGCGCGGGGTGCCGCCCGAGCGCTGGTGCACGGCGACCAGGGCCTCGTTGGTGAACGGCATGCGCGGGCAGCTGGCCAACCGGAGGCGGTGCTTGATGTAGGCCTCGGTGGACTCGGCGGTGAAGGGCTCCAGCTTGTAGCGGAGCGACACGCGCTGGGCGAGCGGCGGGTCCAGCTTGAGGTTCTTCTCGATCTCCGGCAGCCCGAAGAAGACGAAGGAGATGAGCTTGCGCTCGGGGACCTCCAGGTTGAGCAGCCCCCGGAACTCCTCCATGAGCTCGCGCGTCTCCAGCATCTGGGCCTCGTCGATGAGGACGACGGCCTTCTTGCCGGACTCGTAGATTTGCAGCAGGCGCTGGTAGAGCTGGGACAGGAGGGCCAGCTTCTCCTGGGCGGGGTTCTCCACGCCCAGCTGCAGGGCGATGCGGCGCAGCAGCCAGTTGGCGGTGATGCCCGAGTGGATGATGACGAGCAGCGCGGCCTCGTACTCGGACTCGGGGAGCGAGTCGAGCATGCGGCGCGCGAGCGTCGTCTTGCCGGCCCCGATGTCGCCGATGAGGATCGACAGACCCTTCATGTAGCTGACCGAGTGCATGAGCCGGGTCAGCGCCTGGGAGTGCTGGGCCGAGTTGTAATAGAAGCGGCTCACCGGAGCGTTGGAGAAGGGCTCCTGGGTGAGCTCGAAATAGTCGAGGTAGGTGGACATGGGCTCGGCGAACCTCGGACTGCGCTAGACGTAGCCTACCTTACGCGGCCGGGCGGCTCCGGCGGCCGCGGGCATGGCACCGGGGGGAGGAGCGGTGGGCGCCTTCGGTGGCAGGGGATCCGGCACCGGAGACGTGGTGGCGGCCAGCCGCTGCACGTGGCCGGAGACCTCCCGGAAATTCGGGTCGAGCGCCGCCACGCGCTGGTAGTGGTAGAGGGCCTTGCCCTCCTCGCCGATGGCCTGGTAGGCCAGACCCAGCTCGAAGCCGATGGCCTTGGCGACCTCGCCGGTGGCGTGCTCGCTGGCGAGCGCCTGCTTGAAGGTGCCCACGGACGCGCCGGCATCGCCCTTCTGGGCCTGCAGCAGGCCGATCATCGTGAGGCAATCCACCTCACGCTTCTTGCCCATGCAGCCCTCGCGGGCCACGGCGAACTCGTTGAGGGCGTCGTCGATGAGGCCCATCTCGCGGTAGGCGATGCCCAGGTCGTAGTGGGTGTCCACGTCCTCGGGCTTGACGACCTTGGCGAGGCCCTTCTTGAACTCGGCGAAGACCTCCTCCACCGAGTACTGGAAGTCCTCCTCGACGGCGGACGCCGCGGGCTGCTCTCCGCCCAGGTCGCCGAACTCGCCGGCCAGCTCCGCCGCCAGGTCGAACGCATCGCGCTCGGCGGGGGACTCGCCCAGGGCGGGCACGGCGGGCACCGAGAGGGCCTCGGCCGTCTCCTCGGGCTCCTCGGCGGCCGGAGCGCCACCGGACTCAAGCGCCTCGAGCCGGGCCATGAGCTCTTCCGCGCGCGCGTGGCCCGGGAAGGCGATCTGCACCGTCTCGAGGATCTCCCGAGCCTCCTCGTAGAGGCCCTGGTCCAGGAAGAAGCTGGCCTCGTCGCACTCCTCGCCAGCGGGCTCCTCGGCGGGCTCCTCGACCTGGGCGACGACGGGCTGCGGCTTGGGCGCGGGCTGGGCCTTGGCGGGCGGAGCGGCGGCCACGGCGGGCTTCGCGGCGGGCGCGGGCTGGGCCTTGGCGGGCGGAGCGGCGGCCGCGGCAGGCTTCGCGGCGGGCGCGGGCTGGGCCTTGGCGGGCGGAGCGGCGGCCGCGGCCGGAGCCTTGGGCGCGGGAACCGGGGCCCTGGGCGCGGGAGGCTTGGGCGCGGCCACCACGGGGGCGGGCTCGGGCTCGAGCTCGGGCTCCTCGAGCTCGTAGGAGCCGACGAGGGCCGGCGTGTCCACCGGAGTGCCCTCGTCCTCGAAGGTCAGCGCGGGAGCGCCAGAAGAGGTCGGCTCGTCCAGCTCCGCCGGGCGCATGGCCACGCGCGTGGGCTCCGCCTCGGAGAAGCCGTCGTCCTCGAAGGAGTTCTGGAGCAGATCGGCCGAGGGCGCGGCCACCTGCGTGGGCTGCGGCTCGTCGTCGCCGAGCGCCAGGGGCTCCCCATCCGCCACCAGCGGCTCGTCCTCGAAGGGGGCGGCCAGGGCGTCGTCCTCACCGGCCGGCTCCATGAAGACGGTCGTCGCCTCCTCGGGCTCGTCACCGGCGCCGAAGAGGGGCTCGTCGCCCGACACCTCCGCGCCGGGCTCGTCCGCGAGCACCACGCCCTCCTCGGCGTCCACGGGGATGCCGAACTCGCCGGAGAGGATCTGCCCTTCCTCCTCCTCGGAGCTGCTCGCGGAGACCAGGGCCAGCTCATCGCCCGGCGGATGCTCCAGGGCATCCGGGGGCGCGTCGGCGACGACGATCTCCTCGTCGCTGGAGTCCACGAGGATGGCGTCCTCGCCCACGGACTCCACGTGCGCGGCCTCGACGGGCGCCGTCTCATCCGACTGCAGCACGGACAGGAAGGCGGGCACCTCGGGGTGGCCGGGGTTCTGCTCGAGGATGATGGCCAGGTACGGCTGGGCGCGCTGCACGTCCGCGCGGCGCGTGCACAGGCGCAGCACGTTGAGCAGCTGCTCCCCGGCCTGGGCCGTGTTGCCGGAGGCGACGTAGATGTGGAAGGCCTTCTCGTGCGCGTCGAGGTTCTCCGGATCCACCGCGAAGATCTTCCGCAGGTGCTCGAGCGCTTTGTCGTGCAGGCCGTATTTGACGTAGACGTCCGTCTCCGTCAGCAGCTTGGAGAACTGCTCCTTGCCGGGCTGGGCCGGAGCGGCGGGCGTGGGCGCCGGAGCAGTGGCCTGGGCGGGCGCGGGCGCCGGAGTTGGCTGGGGCGCGGGCGCCGGAGTCGGCTGGGGCGCGGGCGCCGGAGCCGCCTGGGCCTTGGCGGGAGCAGGCTGCGGAACCGGAGCGGGTGCGGGGGCGGGCGCGGGGGCCGGAGCCGAACTGGCGCTCTCGGCCTTGTACGCCTCGTAGTCGGGATCAGCCGGATCCAGCTCGGCGACCTGGTTCCAGATGTTCTTGGCGTCCTGGTGGCGGCCGCGCTCCTGGTAGACCTTGGCGAGCTCCTTGTAGACGGAGATCGTCTTGGCCGTCTGGCCGAGCCCGTGGAAGGCCTGGGCCAGCATGTTGAGCGTCTCGACGTCGCGCCCGTCCGCCTTGAAGCACACCTGGAGCCGGGCCAGCGCGCGCTTCTGATCTCCGCGCGACAGGTACTGCTGGGCCAGATCCTTGGCCAGCGCCACGTTGTCCGGATCCAGGGTGGACAGGCGCTCCGCGACGCGGAACCAGTCATCCATCCGGTTGTTGCGCTTGAGGTACTCGGCGGCCTTCTTGAACTCCTGGGTGGCCTCGCGCGGCATGTTCTCGCGCGCGTACAGCTCGGCCAGCTTGATCTTCGACGCCACGTTCTCGGGGTCGAGATCCACCATCTTCTTGAGCGTATCCAGGGAGTTCTTGACGTCGCCGGCCTTGTCGTAGTGGTTGGCGACGATCTGGAAATACGCCATGGCCTCGGACATCAGTCCGAGCTGCTGGTGGAGCTCCGCCAGCTTGAGATTGACGTCCAGCAGGTTGGGGTTGAGCTTGAGGACCTGCTTGTAGAGCGCAACGGCCTTGAGGAAGAAGCCGTCGGTCGAGTAGCCCTCGGCGACCTTGGTGAAGTAGTGGGCCGCCTGAACGTTGTCGTTCTTCTTCTGGTACAGCTCCCCCATCTTCTGGAGGACGCGGCCGTCCTTGGGGTCTACTTCCAGGACCTTCTGGTACTCCTTGATGGCCTTGTCGTAGGCGCCCTTCGCGACGAGCTTGGCGGCGGCTTCGATGATCTTGTTCTTGTCCATCGAGCGTGGGCTTCCGGCCGAGCGAAACCCGAGGAAAATCCGGGGTTTCTGCTTCCTTCAAGGAGACAGCGAGGGAGGCCCGAGGCTAACGGAATCCTCCCTCGCGGGTCAAGGAATCCACCCACCCCAACCCCCAGGAGGATCAGGGGGTTGCGCGATGAGCAGGCGAGCAGGCGAGCAGGCCCGGCCTAGGGGGTCTCCTCGATGGCCTTGCGCAGCCGGTGGGTGCCCGTCTCGGACGCCAGCAGCCGCTCCACGAAGCGCGTGTCGTAGTTGCCCTCGACGAAGGCGTCCTCCGCCATGGCCGCCCGGTGGAACGGGATGTTGGTGCGGATGCCCTGCACCACGTACTCGCCCAGCGCCCGCTGCATGCGCCGGATCGCCGTGGGCCGGTCCTCCGCGTACACGATCAGCTTGGCCAGCAGGCTGTCGTAGTACGGCAGCACCGTGTAGTTCTCGTACGCACTGGAGTCCACACGCACGCCATAGCCGCCGGGCGCGCTGTAGGCGGTGATCTTCCCCGGCCAGGGGACGAAGGTGACGGGGTCCTCGGCGTTGACGCGGCATTCGATCGCGTGGCCGCGCATCTGGATGTCCTCCTGCTTGCGCTGGAGGGGCTCGCCGGAGGAGAGCTTGATCTGCTCGCGCACCAGGTCGATGCCGGTGACGAGCTCGGTCACCGGGTGCTCCACCTGGATACGGGTGTTCATCTCCATGAAGTAGAAGCGCCCGTTCTCGTCGAGCAGGTACTCGATGGTGCCCACGTTGTTGTAGCCGAGCTTCTCCATGGCGCGGATGGAGACCTCGCCCATCTGCTGGCGCAGCTCGGGGGTGAGGGCCGGGGACGGGCTCTCTTCGATCAACTTCTGGTGGCGGCGCTGCACGGAGCACTCGCGCTCACCCAGGTGGATGATGCGGCCGTGCTCGTCGGCCACGACTTGGATTTCGATGTGGCGGGGCTTCTCCACGTACCGCTCGATGTAGAGGTCGCCGTTGCCGAAGGAGGCCACGGCCTCGGCCGCCGCCGTGGCGAAGGCCTGGGCCAGCGCGTGCGGCTCGCGGACGATCTTCATGCCCTTGCCGCCACCGCCGGCCGCCGCCTTGAGGATGACCGGGAAGCCGATCTCCCGGGCGAAGGCCTCGGCCTCCTTGGGATCCTTCACCGTGCCGATGCTGCCGGGCAGCAGGGGCAGGCCGGCCTCGCGCGCGGCGTTGCGGGCGCGGACCTTGTTGCCCATCAGCGAGATCATCTCCGGCCGGGGGCCGATGAAGTGGATCTTGCAGTCCCGGCACACCTTGGCGAACTCGGAGTTCTCCGAGAGGAAGCCGTAGCCGGGGTGGATGGCGTCCGCACGGGTGATCTCCGCCGCGGAGAGCAGCTGCGGGATGTTGAGGTAGCTCTCCTTGGACGGGGGAGGACCGATGCACACCGACTCATCGGCGAACCGCACGTGCAGGGCGTTGGCGTCCGCCGTGGAGTGCACCGCCACGGTGGCGATGCCCAGCTCACGGCAAGCACGGATGACCCGCAGGGCAATCTCCCCGCGGTTGGCGATCAGCACCTTCTTGAACACGATGTCGTGCCTCCGCGGGGCGCTGGGCGCCCGCTATGTCAGACCGGCTCGATGCGGAAGAGCGCCTGGCCAAACTCCACCGGCTGCCCGTTCTCCACGAGGATCTCCGCCACGCGGCCCGCCACGTCGGCTTCGATCTCGTTCATCAGCTTCATGGCCTCGATGATGCAGAGCACCTGGCCCTTCTTCACCACCGTGCCCACCTCGACGAAAGCGGGCTGATCCGGGGCGGGCGTCCGGTAGAACGTCCCCACGAACGGGCTGGTGACGGCGTGACCGGGCTTCTCCGCCGCCGGAGCCGCGGCAGCCGGAGCCGGCGCGGCCGGAGCATGGTGCACGGCGGGAGCAGGCGCGGCCATCACCGGCGCGGCGGCCATCACCGGCGCGGGGCTCACCGAGGGCGACACCGGAGCGGCGTGCACGATGGTGGGCGCCGGCACGGGGCCACGGCGGATGAACAGCTTCTCCTCACCCCGCTGCCAGACGAGCCGCGTCACCTCGGAGGCCTCGAGGATCTCCACGATCTGCCGGAGCGCCTCCACGTCCAGGGACGTGGTGTTGCCCTCGATCCGGGCGCTCCCCGGCTGCACGGTGGCCACGGGCTCCGTTCGCACTGCCTTGCGCTTGGTTGCCAATTCCGTCCCCTCCCTGAACCGCAGTGGGCTCTTAGCCCGCGGTGGCCACGCGCGTGAGGTACTTGCCGTCGCGCGTGTCGATCTTGAGGATGTCACCCTCGTTGATGAAGAGCGGCACGTTGACGGTGTAGCCCGTCTCCATGGTGGCCGGCTTCAGCGCGCCGGACACGGTGTCGCCGCGCACGCCCGGATCGCACTTGGTGACCTTCAGGTCCACCGAGTTCGGCAGCGTCACGCCGATGGCCTTGCCGTTGTAGAACAGGATGGCCGCGTTGATGTTCTCCTTCAGGAAGTTCTTGGACTCCCCGAGGACCTCGGCGCTGATGAAGGTCTGCTCGTAGTTGCGGGTGTCCATGAAGTAGAAGTCGCCGCCCTGCTCGTACAGGAACTGCATGTCCTTCTCTTCGATGTCGGGCTTGGCCACCTTCTCGCCGGACTTGAGGGTCGGCTGGAGCACACGCCCGGTCAGCAGGCTGCGGATGGACGTACGCACGAAGGCCGAGCCCTTGCCCGGCTTGACGTGCTGGAACTCGACGATCTCGAACGGCTCACCGTCGATTTCGATCTTCATGCCCTTGCGGAACTCGGACGTATCAATGACACCAGCCATGGACAGGCTCCTTCGGACAGCTTGAAAAGTCCGGGGTGTCTAGCCGAGGCGCCGCGCCTTGCAAAGGGGAAAGGCGCGGCGCGCTGCGCCGTCCGCTCGGCGGCCTACAACTCGGCGCGAATCTTGGGGGCGATCACCCGGAGGACGTACCTGCCCTTTCCATAGTTACCGTCCGCCCGGAGCGCCAGCACCAGGAAGTATTCCGGGGAGATGAGGCGCATCAGCGTGAGCACCCGCTCGCTGTTCACGCTGACCTCCTGGACCTCCCCCGTCTTGAGCGTCTCGGCGGCCTGGCGGAGCTGACCGAGCAGGTTGGCGTACTCCACCCAGGCTCCGTTCAGCTCCAGCTCGGCCGCGTCTTCCTTCTGATGGGTGTCCACGGAGATCCCGTCGAAACCCATCACACTGCAGGCCAGGGCCCCGTCTACCTGGTTGACCACCGACTCGAGGTGCGTGCGGAAGGACATGGCGTCTGGCTTGTA
The DNA here is from genome assembly GCF_057119385.1 of Archangium sp. Taxonomy (NCBI): domain Bacteria; kingdom Pseudomonadati; phylum Myxococcota; class Myxococcia; order Myxococcales; family Archangiaceae; genus Archangium; species Archangium sp. The sequence continues at coordinate 101,142 of NZ_DBNGVP010000075.1, forward strand.
GGAGGCGCGGGGAAGTGGGTCAAGCGCTAGGTGGCATCAACGCAGCCGTTGGAGCCACTGGGGACGAGGACATCCTGCCCCCTTACGCAAGTGCCGGCAGGCTTTGTATCCGGATCCGTGCAGTCGTAGGTTGCACCACTTGTATACACGGTCACCGGGAAGGTGAACTTGTTGCTCTCCACCGTCTGACCGCTGCTCAGCCGTCCCCGGGCCTTGATGGTGGCGAACACGGTCCCAGCCCCCTTGCCGGGCAGTGCCGCGACCGCCTTGGGGCCGAACGCGTTCATGAAGACGTAGCTCTCCTCCGCGCTGGTCCCAGGACGCAAGACGCGGTAGATGGCACTGGTCTCCTCTTCGGTGTCGATCAGATTCGTGGCATCGGTACCGCCTTGCGGCATGAACTTGTAGGAGTAGACGATCTCGTTGAGGGTGATGTCGCTGAGCCCCTGGCCCGAGAACTCCTCCTGGTTGACGGTGATGGACTGGACGGAGTTGTTCGTCTCGACGCTCATCGCCAGCAGGTAGTTCAGACTACCGGACAGGTCGAGAAGGCCCGAGCCGATCACGAAGTCATCGGCGGGCGTGCAGCCCACGCCCTCCTCGAACGTCAGCGCCCGGGCATCGAGGAACCGCACGGCCGCATCACCCTGGTTGGCCACACAACCCGCCTGCGCCAACGCCAGTGCCGCAATCGCCATCAATCGCTTCATGAATCGACTCCTTGGACCGTAGGGCAGAGAGACCGGCTACAGGGACTGGGAAATCGTCTGCCGGTTGAGGATGCGCGGCGTGATGAAGATGAGCAGCTCCTGGCGATCATCACGCTCGCGGAAGTTCTTGAACAGCAGCCCCAGCACCGGAATCTTCGAGAGGAAGGGGACCGAGTTGCTCTGGGTGCTGCCGCGGCGCACGTAGATACCGCCGATGACGGTGGTATCGCCGTCCTTCACCAGCACCTGGGTGTTGGCCTCCTTGCGCTGGATGGCGGGCTGGCCGTTGGCGCCCGTCTGCGAAGGATCCGGCTGGTTGTTGGCCGCGTTGATGGTCAGCATGATGCTGCCATCCTGGGTGACGTGGGGCGTCACCTCGAGCGACAGACGCGCCTCGACGAAGGTGGTGTTGGCACCGGAGGCGGACACCTGGCTGAACGGGATGGACACACCCTGGCTGATGCGGGCGGTGTTGTTGTCCAGCGTCGTCACCTTCGGGGCGGAGATGGTCTTCACGACACCCTCGTTCTCCGCCGCGGACAGGCGCAGGTTGAGGGCGAGCGCACCACCGGCCGAGCCGAACACGAAGCCCAGCGCACCACCGGTGCCCAGACCGGCGCCCACCGGCAGGTTGACGGCGAAGTTGGGGATGTCGGAGACGCCCGGCGACGTGCCTTCGATGCCACCCGTCACCACCGCGGTGTTGGGGAAGATGAGGCCGGTGGCATTGCCCGTGGCGGGCGCGGCCGAGGCCTGACCACCCCACTGCACACCGAGCTCGCGGCTGAACGAGGTGTTGGCCTCGACGATGCGGCTCTCGATGAGCACCTGCGGCGTCTGCGTGTCCAGGTTGCGCACCAGGGCCCGCGCCTTCTCCACGTTGGCGCGCACGTCCTTGACGATGAGCACGTTGGTGCGCAGATCCACCGTCACCGTGCCGCGCTCGCTCAGCACGTCCCGGACGCGGCTCGACATGTCGTTGGCCGACGCGTAGTTCACCGGGATGAGGTTCACCAGCAGCTCCTCCTGGGCCACCAGCGACTTCTTGCGCTCCTGGCGCAGCCGGGCCTCCTCCTCCAGCGTCTTGAGCGGAGCCACGCGCACGATGTTGCCGATCTCCTCCTTGCCCAGCGACTTGGTGCGCAGGATGAGATCCAACGCCTGATCCCAGGGCACGTTGCGCAGGCGGATCGTCACCTTGCCGTTCACGTCATCGGCCACGACGATGTTCTTCTTGGAGATCTCCGCGATGACGCGCAGCAGGTTCTGGATGTCGATGTCCTTGAACTCGAAGGACACCTTCTTGCCGCGGTAGCGGGCCTGCTGGGGCGCGCCCTCGGAGGCATAGGTGGGCGCCTCGGCGGTGAAGCCGGCGGTGCGCTGGGTGACGGTCACCTGCTCCGTCTTCACGCCCTTGACGCTCAGCCGCCAGGACAGGCCACCGGCCACCTGGCTCACGTTCTCCTCGATGGCGCCATCCGCGGCCACCACCACGCGCACCCGGTTGCCCTCGCCGGGCACCGCGAAGGCGCTGATCATCTTCACCGGCGTCTCCAGCGCGCTGGTGTCCAGGCTGCGCTCCAGGCGCCGCGGCAGCCGGGCGTTCTCGATGGACAGCACCGCGCTGCGCGGATCCGGCCGCTCCACCTTCCAGGCCACCGCGCCCGACAGCTTCAGGTTCACCCGGCCACCGGACTCGTTCTCGTCGAAGGTCAGGTCCTTCACCTCGACGGCGGCCAGCTGGGCGTCCACGGGCTTGACGCGCACGGGCTCGTTCTCGGCGACGACCTTCTCGGGCGTGTCGGCCGGCTTGCGGGCCACCTTGCCACCGAGCACCACCTCCAGGCCGCGGCCGGTGCGCTCCACCTCGTAGCCGGGCATCTGCCCGCGCACGTCGAGCACCAGCCGGACCTTGTCCGAGTGGGCGCCCACGCGCACGTCCTTCAGCACGCCCGAGCGGACGCGCGGAGCGCGCGCCGACAGGCCCACGCCGTACACGTCCACCGCGAGCCGGGGGGGATCCGCCAGCTCCAGCACCTCGTAGCGGGCGACCTCGCCGTCCGCGCGGATGCTCAGGGTGTCACGGGCGAAGGACAGGCCGGTGATGCGGCGGGCCGGGTGGGCCACCTCGCGCTCGTCCGCCTCGGCGGCCACCACGTTCTCGGGCAGCGCGGCGGACTTCTTCTCCTGCGGCTCGGCCGCGGCCGGCCGCGGCGCGGGGGCCACCTGCGGAGCGGGCGCGGCGCTGGCGACGGCGGCGGGCTTCGGCTCGGGCGCGGCCGGCGTCACCGGCTCCGCCCTGGCCTCGGGCGCCTTCGCCTCGGCGACCTTCGCCTCGGCCACCGCTCCGTCCACGGAGATGATGACCTTGTTGCCGTCCGCGCGCACGTCGTACTGCGCGGCCTGGTGCAGGGCCACCAGCACCCGGCCCACGCTCGCGCGCTCGTCCGAGAACTGGGAGGCCACCACTCCGGCCACCGGTCCCTGTCCGTTGTGGTGTCCCTTGATGCCCGTGGCGTCCGCCGACGAGAGGTCCACCACCAGCCGCTCCGGACCGCTCAGCCGGAAGACGGTGAAGGTAGGAGCCCGCGTGCCGGCCACCACCACCTGGGCGCCCGAACCCGTCTGCACGACCTTCAGGTCGCGCAACGTATTGAGCTCGGCGGCCTCGGCCCCGACACCCACGATGGCAACCGCCAGGGCGGCCACCACGCTCATCAACTTGCCCCTCGTCACAGCGCTCTCCTCGAGCATGCTTCCCCTCAACAAGTTGCAATGGGCCCTGGGCGCCGCACTTCCCGGCGCCCAGGTCACCGGGCCCCTACGGCTCCCAGTTCTTGCCCGTCATCAGGTCGTAGGCGGGGTCCACCCGGCCCTCACGCTGCTTCAGCTCCAGCTTCACCGGGTTGTAGACCACCCGGTCCGCCGTGGTGGTCGTCTCCGTGACGATGACCTCCTCACGGAGGATCTGCGTCACCTTGCCACCCTGGCGGCCCATCCGGGTGTTGCGGCGCACGATGTGGCCGCGGCCCATCGGGTCCTCCACCATGGCCATGGGGTTGGCGTCACCGGTGACCACCGCCACCAGCTTGAGCTGATCGATGTCCCACTGGCACAGCGGCTCGGTGCAGGCCGACACCTGGGCACCGGGCTGCGGATTCTCGCGCACCATGTCCTCGATGGGACTGCGGAACGGATCCCGCCGGCCCATGGGATTGTAGCTGTAGACGTACCCCGGCGCGGCCGTCACCGTCGTCACCGGCGCCGCGGCCTTTTCCTTCTGGGCCTCGGCCTTCGGCTTGGACGCGGCCGCGGCAGGCGGAGGCGCTTCCTCGCCGCAACCGGCGAGGGCGAGGGCCAATGCCCCCGAAATCAACATGGAGTGGAACGTCTTCATCCGCGGGTCCCCTTGTCGCCCCATTTCCAGGACCGATCAAGTTTCTGCTACTTCTTCTTCTTCTTGCCTTCACCCGCGTTCGCCGTGTTGACGAAGCGGAAGGTGGTGGCGAGGAAGGAGCTGTTGAGCATCACCTTCTCGCTCTTCACCTTGGCGCCATCGAGCTTGATGTTGTTGACGTTGACGATGCGCCGCATGGTCGAGACCTCCTGCAGGAACATCGCGATCTCGTGGTAGTTGCCGCTCACCACCACCTTGATGGGGATGCGGGCGAAGAAATCACCACCGCCCACCGTCTCCGGACCCGGCTCCACGCGGGCGATCTCCAGCCCGGACTTCTTGCCGATGTCGTTGATCTGCGCGAGCAGCTCCTCGATGTCCTTGTTCTCGGGCAGCTCGGTGAGGGCCTCGGCGAGCCGCTGCTCCAGCACGTCCATCTCGCGCCGGCGCTCGTTGAGGTTCTGGGCGATCTCGCTCTTCTCCGCCAGCTCCAGGTCCAGCTTGCGCTGCTCGGCCTGCTGCCGCTCCATCTGCACTTCCAGCGGCTGGATGCCGAAGAAGAAGTTGGCGGCGGTCAGCAGCACCACCAGGGCCGCCAGTCCGCCGAAGCGGACCGCGGGGGGGGCCTTGGCGAGCCTCTCGAGGTATTTGTCCATGGCTCCAGGTCCTCTCAGATGGCGTAGTTGGCGTTGAGGGAGATGTCGAAGACCACCGTGCTCACCTCACCGGCCTTGGCGGCGCCCTGCTGGGTGCTCTTCAACTCCACGTTGGAGAAGAAGGACTTGACGTCCGTCACGGGGAACTCCTCGATGGCGGCCTCGGCCGCCACCAGCTCCACGCGGGAGGTCTTGGCATCGCGGCGCTGCTCCACCAGGCGGCCAATGCCCTTGGGCGTCCACACCATGCTGTTGAGGTTGCGCATCAGCTCGGCCACGTCGTCATGGCTGACGGCGGAACCGGCCAGCTTCACGTTGCCGCGCTCCTCGGTGAAGACGCGCAGCCACACCTTCTTGGGCAGCGCGGTGGACAGCGCGTCCAGCATGCGCACCGGACCGGAGCGGCCGCGGCGCAGCTCGTCCAGGACGGCGAGCTTCTTCTCCACCTCGGTCTTGCGGGTGTTGATGTTCTTCACCTCGCCGATCGTCTTGTCGAGATCGGCGATGCGGCGCTTGGTGTTGGACAGGCCCTCGGCCTGCTTGTCCACCACGCCGGCGCGATCGGCGTACCACATGTAGTTGCCCACGCAGGCGCCCACGAGCACGAAGGCGAGGAGCGCCAGGACTTGGCGTCCGGCGTTCGGCCTGACCTTGGCCCGGACTGGCAGCAGGTTGATACGAATCATCATGTGCGTCGGTCCTTCGAAGACGAAGAAGCTGGGGAGGGATCAGCCGAGCTTGTCGCCAGGCTTGCGCAATGCGAGACCCACGGCCACCGCGGCCATCGGCGCCACCTCCATGATGAAGGCGGGGTCGAACTTGCGGTTGTCCACGTCGATCTTCCGGAACGGGTTGAGGATCTCCACCGGCACGCCCACGCGCGACTCGATGGTCTTGAACAACGCCGGAATCTTGGCGGTTCCACCGGAGAGGTAGACCTTGGTGAAGTTGGCGTCCACGGCGGTGCCCGCGTAGAAGTCCAGCGAGCGCTGGATTTCACCGGCCACCTGCTCGGCCACGCCCAGCAGCACCCGCTCCACCTCCTGGGGAACCACGGCGTCCGAGTCCCCGCGCGTGCCGCCGATCTTCAGCGCCTCGGCCTCCTCGTAGGAGACGTTGAGCTGCTTCTGGATCTCCTCGGTGAACTGGTTGCCACCGATGGTGACGTCACGGGTGAAGACGGTGATGCCGTTGGAGATGATGTTGATGTTCACCACCGAGGCGCCCGCGTTGATGAGCACCACCGTCTCCTTGTCGGGGACGTCGTAGTTGGAGGCGAACATGTTCTGGACGGCGAAGGCGTCCACGTCCACCACCACCGGCTGCAGCCCCGACTCGGAGACCACGGTGGTGTAGTCGTTGATCATGTCCTTCTTGGCCGCGACCAGCAGCACGTCCATCTGGCCGGTGGCGTCATTGCCGCCCGCGTCCAGAATCTGCGTGTCGATGTTCACGTCCTTCACGTCGAAGGGGATGTACTGCTCCGCCTCCCACTGGATGCTCTCCTCGAGCTCCTCCTGGCTCATCCGGGGCATCTGGATCTTCTTGATGATGACCGAGTGGCCGGAGACGCCGATGGCGACCTCCTTGTTCTTGATCTTCAGCTCGGTCATGAGCTCCTGCAGCGCCTGGACGATGGCGGTGGAGTTCATGAGCGCGCCGTCGACGATGGCCTCGGGAGGCAACGGCTTCATGCCGAAGCTCTGCAGCGCGTAGCTCACCTGGCCGCGCTTGCGCTGCTCCTTGAGGAGGATCATCTTCACCGAGGTCGATCCGATATCGAGACCGAGAGCCAGCTTTCCCTTCGCCATACAGTCATTGCTCCTGAGGGGCCGCCAGCGTAGCACCGGCTCGCGAGCCCTCCTAAAAAGTGCTCCGCGCCTGCCCGGACAGCAGACGGCCAATTCGTCCCCCGGAATCCCACGGCGGTGCACCCACGCCGCTCTTGTAGGGCCGATTTTCCGGCTTCGGACGCGTTCCGTCAAATCTCACCGGTTCACGCTCCGTCCTCTACCGGGCAGCCAGTCAGCCTCGCTCCCCCTCTGCGTCCGCGTCGATTCCGTACTCCTTGATTTTGTACAGCAGGGCCCGATGACTGATCTCCAGGACCTCGGCGGCGCGGGTGCGGTTGCCCCGGGTGCGGCGCAGGGCGGCGCGGATGTAGGACTCCTCCAGGTCGCGGATGGCCTGCTTGAGGGAGAGGTTGGCCTCGGAGGAGGGACGCGTGGGGGTGAGCGCGGGCGCGCTGGCCGGGGGAGGCGTGGCCCAGAGCCGCTCTGGCAGGTTCTCCGGGAGGATCAGCTCTCCCTCGGCCAGCAGCACGGCGCGCTCCATGGCGTTCTCCAGCTCGCGCACGTTGCCGGGCCACGCATAGGAGGACAGGAGGGCCTCGGCCTCGGGGCTGAAGCCGCGCACGGGGGGCTCGCGGTTGAGCTCGCGGTTGAAGCGCAGGAGGAAGGCGCGGGCCAGCACGAGGATGTCCGCGTGACGCTCGCGCAGCGGGGGCACGCGCACGTTCACCACGTTGAGCCGGTAATAGAGGTCCTCGCGGAACTCGCCCCGCTCCACCAGCCGGCCCAGGTCGCGCAGCGTGGCGGCCAGGACGCGCACGTCCACCTTCTCCGCGCGGTTCTCCCCCACCGGGCGCAGCTCGCCCTCCTGGAGCACGCGCAACAGCTTCACCTGGGCGGGCGGGGGCAGCTCCCCCACCTCGTCGAGGAAGAGCGTGCCGCCGTCGGCCTCGCTGAAGAGGCCGCGCCGGGCGGTGCGCGCGTCGGTGAAGGCGCCCCGCGCATGGCCGAAGAGCTCGCTCTCGATGAGGCCCGTGGGGATGGCGCCGCAGTTGACGGCGACGAAGGGCATGGCGGCCCGGGGAGAGCGCGCATGCAGCGCCCGGGCGATGAGCTCCTTGCCCGTCCCGCTCTCGCCGGTGATGAGGACGGTGGTGCCCACCGGCGCGAGCCGCTCCACCTGCCGCATCACCACGCGCATGGGCTCGCTCTCGCCGAGGATGCCGTCGCCGGGCGAGACGCCACCGGAGGCCTGCAGGCGCCGGTTCTCCCGCAGCAGCCGCTCGCGCTCCTCCGCCTTGCGCAGGACGAAGACGATCTCCTCGGGCTTGAAGGGCTTGCGCACGTAGTCGTACGCGCCGGCCCCCACCGCCTCGAGCGCCTGCTCCTGCGAGCCGTAGGCACTCATCACCACCACCGTCAGCCCCGGGTGCTCGGCGAGCGCCTGGCGCAGCACGGACAGGCCGTCGCGCCTGGGCATGCGCACGTCGCACAGGAGCACGTCGTAGCCGCGCGCGGACAGCTCCCGCAGCGCTTCCTCCCCATCGGCCACGGCGCGCACCTCGTAACCCAACCCCGAGAGCACCAGGGTGAGCACGTGGCGGACGGAGGGCTCGTCATCGGCGACGAGGATGCTGCGGAAGAGGGCCATGGGACCCTTCAGAACTAGCCCACTCCGGGGTGCGCGGCCAGATTCCGCCTCAGATGGCTGGCAGCCGGACGGAGAAGCGAGCACCCCCGCCCGGCACATTCTCCGCCGTGAGCCGCCCGCCCATGCCCTCCGTCAGATGGAGCGAGACGGCCAGTCCCAGTCCCGTGCCCTGACCGGGCTCCTTGGTGGTGAAGAAGGGCTCGAAGAGGCGCGGCATCACCTCCGCCGGGATGCCCGGCCCCGTGTCCTCCACCCCCAGCACCACCTCCCCCGCCTCGCTCCACGTGGAGAGCCGGACGAGCCCCTGCCCTCCCATGGCCTGCACCGCGTTGAGCAACAGGTTGATGACGATCTGTGACAGCGGCCCCGAATCCGCCCGCGCGAGCAGTCCGGGCGTGAGGGCGAGCTCCAGCCGCACCTGCGAGAAATCCCGGCCCACCTTCACCAGCTGCACGCACGTCTCCACCACGTGCCCCACCTCCACCGGCCCCAGCCGCTCGCGCGAGGGGCGGCCGATCTCCAGCAGCCCCCGGACGATGCCGTCGATGCGCTGCACCTCCTGATCGATGCGTCCGAGGTACTCCTGCACCTCCGGATCCTTCACGCGGGCCCCGGCCAGCGACAGGTAGCCGAGGATGCCCGCCAGCGGATTGCCCACCTCGTGGGCCACGCCCGCGGCGAGCCGGCCCACGGTGGCCAGCCGCTCCGCCGAGACGAGCTCCGTCTGCGCCCGGGCCAGGCGCGCGTTGGCGGCCCGCAGCGCCTCCACCTGCCGCCGCGTGGTCTCCTGCTCCTCCTGGAGCGCCGCCGCCATCCGCGAGAGCGCCCGCTGGATGCGCGAGAGCAGCGGCCCCGGACTCTCCGGGACCGAGACGTCCAGCTCCAGCCGGCCGAGCTGCTCCACCACCACCTCGGTCCGCCTCAGCGGCCGGCCCACCATGAAGTCCAGCACCCCGTACGCCAGGACGGTGAGCAGCAGCAGATCCAACACCAGGAGGAAGGGCAGCGAGCCCAGCGTCCGCGACAACACCACCGCCTCCTGCGAGCCGTGCACCGAGCCGTGCCGCGCCACCTCCAGCAGCGCCAGCAACGGCCGCTGCAGGGTGAGCCAGGTGAGGCCCGTGCCCACCACGCTGAGCAGGAAGGCGACGCTGGCGATCCGCCACTTCATCCGCGTCCGCCCTCCCTCACCGCGCTCCCGCGAACAGCATGTCCAGCGGCACCGGCAGCACCTCGCGCAACAAGGGACCGAGCAACATCACCTCGAGCGCCGCCAGCGACAGCCAGGGGCCGAAGGGGATGCTGGTGGGGCCCGGCTCCCAGTCGTCCTCCTCCTCCTCCTCGTCCTCCGCCTTCTTCTCTTCACCCCCGGTGTCCACCGGCTCCGGGCCCACCGGCGGCGCGGGGGTGGACTCCGGCCCGGGCTCGGGGTCCGGCGCCGGTCCCGCACGCCCACGCACGAGCAGCAGCAGCGAGCCCACCACCGCGCCCTGCAACGAGGAGAGAAAGATGACGGCGAGCAGCGGCTTCCACGTGAGGAAGGCGCCAATGAGCGCGAGCAGATCCTTGTCTCCCGCGCCCAGCGCCTCCTTCTTGAAGATCTTCTCCCCCAACCACTCCATCCCCCAGAACACGAGGAAGCCCACCACCGCGCCGATGATGGCGTCCTGCACCCTCCCCCACCCCATCGGCCAGGACAACACCACTCCGGCGGCGATGCCCGGCCACGTCAGCTCATGCGGGAGGATCCAATGCTCCAGATCAATGAAGGAGAGCGGCACCAGCAACAGCACCAGCACCAGGGCGGCCACCAGCTCGGGGGTCCAACCAAAACGGCGCTGGCACGCCAGGAAGAGCAGCGCGGTGAGCAGCTCGATGAGCGGATAGCGCCAGGAGATGGGCAGACCGCAGGAGCTGCAACGAGCGCGCAGCGCGAGCCACGACAGGACTGGAATGTTCTCGTACCATGCGAGTTGATGCCCGCAACGGGGACAGCGCGAGCGGGGATGCACGATGCTCTCGCCCGCGGGCACGCGAGCGATCACGACATTCAAGAAACTGCCGAAGAGCAGGCCCATGACGAAAACCAACGTCACGGCCGCGCCTTCCACCGCCTGAGGAGTCACGTTCCGCGTCCCTTCGTTCCGCAAACATCTCCGGATGGCGGAGCATAGGGCCCAAGCGCGTCACCGGGGCAGACGTTTCCTGTCACCCGGTGACAAAAATTGGCACCCGAAAACCGTCACCCGCGCCGTGCGCCAGAGCCAAGATCCTGGATCAGCGTGGAGGCTGCGAGGGTTTGACCCTGGCACCGTTCGTGCTATTCCTCACGACGGCTTCGGCCGCAACCCCTCCTTCACCCGAAGGGAAATTCAAATGACCCGTCTGTTCGCCCGCAAGAACCGCGGCTTCACGCTCATCGAGCTCATGATCGTGGTGGCCATCATCGGCATCCTCGCCGCCATCGCCATCCCGAACTTCATCAAGTTCCAGGCTCGCTCCAAGCAGGGCGAGGCCAAGGCCAACCTGAAGGCCTGGTTCACCACGCAGCGCGCCTTCCTGCAGGAGAAGGACCGCTACGAGCAGGACATCAAGATCATCGGTTACGCCCCCGAGCGCGGCAACCGCTACGCCTACTACTTCGTGAAGGACCCGACCTGGGAGCTGCGTGAGGGCGCGGCCCTGAAGGCCGACCAGACGTCCGCCACCGGCATCACGGTGGACGCCGGTAAGTTCAAGGGCGCCACCACCAACCCGAAGTTCGTCGACATCGGCGTGTCCCACGCCGGCACGGGCGGCGCGCCCCTGAAGCCCGGCATCTCCGGCACCTGCCCTGGCTGCAACATCGACGCGATCGCCGCCGGTAACATCGACAACGAGACCGACGGTATCGACACCTGGTACATCTCCACGGGTGACTCCACGGGCGCCGCCAACTGCGGCAACGGTGACGAGACCATGGCCGTGGCCGGTACGCCGTTCATGAACTTCAACGACGTGGACTGCGACGCCACCAAGTAGTCGCTCCGTCGCCGGGCAGGCTCCCTGAGCCTCCGTCGAGAATGAAAGGACACTCGGGCATAAACCCGGGTGTCCTTTCTGTTTTAATGCCGCCCATGAGGTCGCGAACTTCCCTGCCTGCCCTGCTGGTCGGCGCCTTCTGCCTGACCGCTCTCGTCCTGCTCGCGGCGCCGCCTCGTCAGCAACCCCGAGGTCCCCACCAGGAGCCCCTGCTCCCTCGCCAGGAGCTGCTGCGCCTGGCCGGGCGTGGCTACCTGGAGCTGGTCGCCGACTATTTCTGGCTTCAGACCATCCAGGCCACCGGCCGCGCCTTCGTCGCCGAGGAGTACGGGGACATCTACCCGTATGCGGATCTCACCACGGACCTGGATCCGAAATTTGGCCTCGTCTACGTGTTCGCCGGCAGCGCGCTGCCCACCAACACGGGGCGGGAGATCTGGGCCAACACGGATGAGTCCACACGTCTTCTGCGCAAGGGCCTGAAGATGTTCCCGGACGATCTCAAGATGCACATCCTGCTGGCCTACAACCTGAGCGCCTTCCACAAGCAGTACCAGGAGGCCGCCCAGCTGCTGGAGCGGGCCTCGAAGCTGCCGGGTGCGCCCTCGTACCTGCCGGCCCTGGCCACCCGCCTGTATGCCCAATCCGGGAGCGTGGACGCGGGCCTCGCGCTGGCCCGGACCCTCGCGAGCTCCGCGGAGGACGAGGAGACGCGGGAGATCTTCAAGCAGCGTGTGCGGGACCTGGAGATGGAAGCCGAGCTGCGGCACGTGGAGGACTCCATCGCCCGCTTCCGCCAGCAGTTCGGCGTGGCCCCACCGGATGTGGACACGCTGCTGTGGCTGGGCTTCCTGGACAGGCCTCCGTACGACCCCAAGGGCGGCGGGTTCTTCATCGGAGCCGATGATCGCGCCTATTCCGTCACCCAGCAGCGGCGGCTCGAGATCTTCACCCCCGACAACCGTGGCTACCAATGGGCCATGCCCATGGAGCAGTGAACCCATGGACTCTCCCTCTCCCATCGAAATCCGAAACCTGTCCAAGACGTACCGGCTCGGGTTCCTCATGAACCGGCAGGTGCGCGCCCTGCAGTCGTTGGATCTCTCGCTGATGCCGGGCCAGGTGTATGGACTGCTCGGGCCCAATGGCGCCGGCAAGTCCACCACCATCAAGATCCTCCTCAACCTGGTGCAGCCCTCGGGAGGCGAGGCGCGGCTGTTCGGCCTGCCCCCGTCCGAGCGCGAGGCGCGCCGCCGGGTGGGCTATGTGCCGGAGAACCCCGCGCCCTACGAGTACCTCACGGGCCGCGAGTTCGTCACGCTGTCGGGACGGCTCAATGGCCTGAGCGGCAAGGAGCTGGATGACCGGGTCTCCGAGGTGCTGGGCATGGTGCAGATGACCCGCGCCGCCAACCTGCAGATCCGCCGCTACAGCAAGGGCATGGTGCAGCGCGTGGCGCTGGCGCAGGCCCTGGTGTCCAAGCCCGCCCTGCTCATCCTGGACGAGCCCACCTCGGGGTTGGATCCCGTGGGCCGCCGGCAGATCCGCGACCTCATCCTCGAGGAGCGCCACCGCGGGACCACGGTGCTCTTCTGCACGCACATCATCCCGGACGTGGAGGCGCTCTGTGATCGGGTGGCCGTGCTGGTGGGTGGCCGGCGCGTGCGCGAGGGCAGCGTGGCGGAGCTGGTGAGCTCGCAGGCCACGCACGTGGAGATGACGGTGGAGGGGCTGCCCCTGGAGCGCATCCAGGCCCTGGGCATTGCCCTGGAGCTGGCCCGTCCCCTGGAGAACCGCGTGCTGCTGCACGTGCGCGAGTCGGATTCACAGCCGATGCTCAAGCGTGTGCTGGAGCAGGGGGGGCGGGTCACCCAGCTGCAGCCCGCCCGCTTCTCGTTGGAAGAACTGTTCCTGCGTGCCCTGGAAGAGGCGAAGCAGGGTCCCGTGGGAGGAGAGATCTCGTGATGGGTCCGTTCATCGCCCTGGCGCTCAATGGCTTCCGGGAGGCCCGGCGCAACCGGGTCACCCTGCTGGTGGCCATCTTCGCGTTGGCCATGCTCCTGTCCACCACGCTCGTGCTGGAGGTCACCGTCGGCACGTTCGATCGCGTCATCACCGACGTGGGCCTGGGGGCCATGAGCCTGATGCTGGTGCTGCTCACCATCTTCCTCTCCAGCGGGCTCATCTCGCGGGAGATCGAGAGGCGCACCATCTTCCTCATGGTGTCCAAGCCGCTGTCGCGTGGCGCGTTCCTGGTGGGCCGGCTGGCGGGCAACATGCTCACCGTGACGGTGCTGCAGCTGCTCATGGCCGCGCTCTTCTTCGCGATGATGTTCTTCTACCAGAGCCCCATCAGCCCGGCGCACCTGGCGGCGGTGGGCATGCTGTGGTTCGAGCTGTGGGTGCTCAGCGCCGTGGGCTTCCTGATGTCCAGCTTCTCCAGCCAGATGGTGTCGGCCTTCGTCACGGTGAGCGTCTACTTCGCCGGCCACCTGTCGTCGGACATCTACGCGCTGGCCTCCAAGTCCCAGAGCGGCGCCATCCAGGTGGTGGGCAAGGCCGTGTACTACGTGCTGCCGGACCTCTCCCGCTTCAACTACCGGCCGCACGCGACGTACTACGCCCCCATCGCCTCCAGCGAGCTGCTGTCGGCCGCCACGTACGGCGTGGCCTTCACCGGCGTGCTGGTAGCGCTGGCCATCATCCTCTTCAACCGGCGCGACTTCCGCTGAGGCCCGGGGAGGCGGGGCTCAGGCCTCGTCCTCCCGGTCCGACAGTCCGTGCTTGGCCAGGCGGTAGCGGAAGGAGCGGAACGTCAGCCCGAGCAGCTCCGCCGCGCGGATCTTCACCCCGCCCGCCTGGGAGAGGGCGGCCAGCAGGTAGCGCCGCTCGGCGTCGTCCAGGTGGTGCTCCAGCGAGAAGCCGGGGCCGAGCTGCACCTCCGCCGAGGGAGCCGCCGCCACCGGCGACGCAGCCGGCTCACCGCGCAGCGTGGGCGGCAGCGAGGCCAGCGTCAGCACGTCCCCATCCGCCAGCGTGGCCGCGCGCTCGACGATGTTCTCCAGCTGGCGCACGTTGCCCGGGAAGGAGTAGGCGGACAGCACCGCCAGCGCCTCCGGCGAGAAGCGCATCCCCGGCCGCCCCAGCTCCTTGCGCTGACGCTCGAGGAAGTGCTCGGCCAGGAGCGCGATGTCTCCCGCCCGCTCGCGCAACGGCGGCAGCTCCAGCGTGATCACATTGAGGCGGTAGAAGAGATCCTCCCGGAAGCGCCCCGCCTTCACCTCGGCCTCCAGGCGCCGGTTGGTGGCGGCCACCACGCGCGCGTGGAAGGGAATCTCCGCCGAGCTGCCCACCGGCTTCACCTTGCGCTCCTGCAGCACACGCAACAGCTTCACCTGCGTGGCCAGCGGCACCTCGCCAATCTCGTCGAGGAACACCGTCCCCTCGCCCGCGTGCACCAGCAGGCCCGGCCGCTCCTGCGTGGCGCCGGTGAAGGCGCCCTTCACGTGGCCGAAGAGCTCGCTCTCCAGCACGCCCTCGTTGAGGGCCGCGCAGTTGACGGGAAGGAAGGGCTGGCCCGCCCGCTGGCTCTTGAGGTGGATGGCCTTGGCGATGAGCTCCTTGCCCGTGCCGCTCTCCCCGTGGATGAGGACGGTCGAGCGCGTGGGCGCCACCTTCTCCACCAGGCTCCACACGGCGCGCATCCGCTCGCTGCGCCCCACCCCCATCACCCCCGCGCCGGGCACCAGGTGCTCGCGCAGCGACACGTTCTCCTGGCGCAGCGAGCGCTTCTCCAACGCCTTCTGCACCAGCAGCTTCAACTCCTCGTTGTCGAAGGGCTTGCCGATGTAGTCGTACGCCCCCTCGCGCATGGCCTCCACCGCCGAGGCCGCCGTGCCAAAGGCGGTGATGACGATGACCTCGGGCGGCTCGGGCAGCGCGCGCGTGGCGCGCAGCACGTCCATCCCGCTCTGCGAGGCGCCCAGCTTCATGTCGGTGATGACCAGGTCCACCTTCGCCGAGGCCAGCACCTCCCGGGCCGCCTTCACTCCGTCCGCGCACGTCACCTGGTAGCCCGCACGGGCCAGCAACACCTCCAGGAACTCGCGCATCGACAGCTCATCGTCCACCACCAGGATGTGCACGGCCACGCTCTCCCTTTCTCCCCCTCAACCCTGCACCGGCAGCTGGATGAGGAACTCGGTGCCCTCCTGCGGCGAGGAGGACACCCGGATGTTGCCACCATGCGCGCGCACGATGGAGTACGCCGTGGACAGACCCAGCCCCGTGCCGCCCTCCCGGGTGCTGAAGAACGGCTCGAAGATGCGCGACAG
Source organism: Archangium sp. (assembly GCF_057119385.1). Taxonomy (NCBI): domain Bacteria; kingdom Pseudomonadati; phylum Myxococcota; class Myxococcia; order Myxococcales; family Archangiaceae; genus Archangium; species Archangium sp. Next base: position 116,701 of record NZ_DBNGVP010000075.1, read on the forward strand.
GTCCGTGGCGGGAATGCTTCCCCCCGAGTCCCAGATGCGCAGCAGGGCCAGCTCGTCCGCGCCCTCCAGCGTCACCCGCACCCGGCCGCCCGGGCCCGCCGCCTGGAAGGCGTTGCGCAGGATGTTGATGAGCACCTGGCGGATCTGATCCGCGTCCACCGGCACCCGCAGCGGGGCCAGCACCTGCTCCACCCCCACCTGCCAGGCCAGGGGATCCGCCCGCAGCATGGCCACCGTCTCCGCCACCAGCACCTCCAGGTCCAACGCCTGCTTGACGGGAGGCGGCGGACGGGCGAAGCGCAGGAAGTCCTCCACCAACTTGGACAGCCGGTCCGACTCGCGCAGGAGGATCTCCACCAGCTTGGCCGACGAGGGATCCCCTCCGGGCTCCTGGACGAGCAGCTGCGCCGAGCCCCGCATGGCGGCCAGGGGGTTGCGAATCTCATGGGCGAGCTGGGCGGCCAGCGTCCCCAGGGCGGCCAGCCGGTCCGCGCGCTTCAGGTCCTCCTCGATGCGGCGCAGCTCCGTCAGGTCCTGGAAGACGACGAGCGTGCCCCCGCCGCCACTGCCCTCCAGCCCCGTCACCGTCAGCCCGAGCGTGCGCAGGCCCGCGGGCGTCTGCACCGTGAGCTCCCGGCGGCGCTGGCGGGCCTCCGGCCCCAACGTCCCCGGCAGCAGGGACTCCACGTGCAGGTCCGGCGGCAGCCGCCCCTCCAGGGACAGGATGGAGCGGGCGGCCCCGTTGACGAAGGTGACCCGCCCCGCCTCGTCGCAGGTGATGAGCCCCGAGGGCATGCAGGCCAATATCTGCCGCTGCAGGTTGTCGAGCTTCTTGAGGTCCGCCTCACGCTCGGACAGCTGCCCGCCCGTGGCCGACAGCTGGCGCGTCAGGTAGCCCGCCAGCGCGGCGATGAGGAAGAGGGCCAGCACGTTGCTGCCCAGCAGGAAGGCCAGGCGCTGCCGGCTGATGTCCCCCACGCCCAGGGGCGGCTCCAACCACCGCAGTCTCACCGCCATCAGCAGCGAGCCGTAGGCGATGGCCCCGGCTCCCGCGGCGAGCAGCGCGCCCCGGCCGTCCAGCACGATGCTCGCGCCGATGACGGCCAGCAGGTAGAGGAAGGTGAAGGGGCTGTCCCCCACTCCGGTGAGGAAGACGAGCACCGAGGCGATGAGCAGGTCCCCCACCACCTGCACCACCGCCGCCACCCGGTCCGCCCGGCCTCCGCGCAGCATGAGGCCGTACACCAGGGTGAAGAGGTAGACGAGCCCGATGACCGTGAAGGACAGCGTGTCGACGCGGCTGGGCTCCTCCACCAGCGGCTGCATCAGCAGCCGGGCCACCACCGCCACCAACGACAGACTGACGGCCACCGTGCGGAACACGGTGAGCCACACCAGCCGCGTCCGCAGCGCGTCTGCCTGCGGAGGCGCGGCCAGCACGAGACCACCGACGCTACTTGACGGCACCGGCGATGGCGAAGATGGGCAGGTACATCGAGATGAGGAAGCCACCGACCACGCCGCCGAGGAACACCATCATCAGCGGTTCGATCATCGCCGTGAGACCGGCGACGGCCGTGTCCACCTCGTCGTCGTAGAAGTCGGCGATCTTGTTGAGCATGGTGTCCATGGCGCCCGTGGCCTCACCCACGCCGATCATCTGCACCACCATGGGCGGGAACACCTTCGTCTCCAGCAGCGGACCGGCGATGTTCTTGCCCTCGGCGATCTTCCCGCGCACGAAGTAGATGGCCTCTTCCACCGAGCGGTTACCGGCCGTCTTCGCCGTCACGTCCAGCGCGTCCAGGATGGGCACGCCCGAGGAGATCATCGTGCCGAGCGTCCGGGTGAAGCGCGCCACGGCCACCTTGCGGATGACGGGTCCGAAGATGGGCGCCATCAGGAACACCTTGTCCATGAAGCGCCGGCCCTGCGGATGCCGGTAGGTGTACGTGATGGCCGCCGCGATGGCGCCGATGCCGCCGAAGGCGTGGAGCACGTACTTCTGCGCCCACTCGGACAGGTCCACCACGAACTGGGTGGGCGCCGGCAGCGCCTGGCCGAAGTCGGAGAACATCTTCGCGAACGTCGGCGTCACCTTGAGGAGCAGCAGCGCCGTCACGCCGAAGGCCACGAGGAGAACGATGGCCGGGTAGGTCATCGCGCCCTTGACCTTGCGCTTGAGCTTCTCGTTCTTCTCACGGTAGGCCGCGAGACGGTTGAGGATGTTGTCGAGAATACCGCCGACCTCACCGGCCGCGCACAGCTGGACGAAGAGCTCGTCGAAGACCTTGGGGTGGTCCGCCAGCGCGTCGGCGAAGGTGGAGCCCTGCTCCACCTTGCTCTTGATGGCGAACACGACCTTGCGGAAGGCCGGGTTGTCCATCTGGCTGCCGAGGATGTCGAGGCACTGCACCAGCGGAAGGCCGGCGTCGATCATCGTGGCGAACTGACGGGTGAAGACGAGGATGTCCTTGCCCGTGACGCCCGACCCGAAAGCGATGTTCAGGTCGGAGTCGAGAAGACCCTTGCGGCGGACCTTGACGGGATTGAGACCGAGCGACTTGAGACGGGCATTGACGGCCTCGATGTCGGAGGCCTCCATCTCTCCCTTCTTGGTCTCGCCAGACTTGGTCTTGGCCTCCCAGAGGAACTGGGCCGTATTCTTGGACTTTTGGGGTGCAGACTTCTGGGTTGCCGTTGCCGCCATACAGCCCTCCGAGGGGGATGTGAGTCTATCCCCTCAGTCGAATTTCGCGAATTAGCGTCCGCCCGGACCGGCCGGCCGCTGACCAGGCACGCCGCCACCCGCGCCCGACAGGATGTTGCGCAGCTCGTCCGGATCGCTCGAGCGTCCGAAGGCCTCTTCCTGGGAGATGAGCCGCCGCGCCAGCAGCTGCGCCAGGGCCTGATTGAAGGTCTGCATGCCGAACTTGGCCTGGCCCACCTGCATGGCCGAGTAGACCTGGTGCACCTTGTCCTCGCGGATGAGGTTGCGGATGGCGGGGTTGGGCACCATCACCTCCAGCGCCAGCACGCGGCCCGGAGAGCCCGCCTTGGCGATGAGCGACTGGCTCATCACGCCTTCCAGCACGAAGGACAGCTGCGCGCGCACCTGCGGCTGCTGGTACGGGGGGAACACGTCCAGCACGCGGTTGATGGTCTGCACCGCGCTGTTGGTGTGCAGCGTGGCGTAGCAGGTGTGGCCCGTCTCGGCGATGACGAGCGCCGCTTCGATCGTCTCCAGGTCACGCAGCTCGCCCACCAGCACCACGTCCGGGTCCTGGCGGAGGATGTACTTGAGCGCCGTCTTGAAGTTGCGCGTGTCCGCACCCACCTCGCGCTGGTTCACCAGGCAGTTCTTGTGCGGGTGCAGGTACTCGATGGGGTCCTCGATCGTCATGATGTGCTCGTGACGATCGGTGTTGATCTTGTCCACCATGGACGCGAGCGTCGTGGACTTGCCCGAGCCCGTGGGACCCGTCACCAGGATGAGGCCGCGCGGCTTCTTCACCAGCTCGGCCACCACGGGGGGCAGGCCGAGCTCCTGGAAGGTGAGGATCTTGAAGGGGATGGTGCGGAAGGCCCCGGCCACCGCGCCGCGCTGCATGTAGATGTTGGCGCGGAAGCGGGACAGGCCCTTCACACCGAAGGACAGGTCGAGCTCGTTCTCCTCCTCGAACTTGTGCTTCTGCGCGTCCGTGAGGATGGAGTAGCAGAGCTGCTTGGTCTCCACCGGGGTGAGCTGGGCCGTCTTGAGCGGCACGAGCTCGCCGTCCACGCGGAGCTGGGGCGGGGAGCCGGTGGTGATGTGGAGGTCGGAGGCGCCCTTCTCGACCATCGCCTTGAGCAGCTGGTGCAGATTCACGAAAACCGTCCTTCGGGTATGGGGTGTGGCGGGTGGTGCGAGAGCGTTAGAAGGTGTCGGGCGCCGTGTTGGCCACCACCTCGTCCAGCGTGGTGACGCCGTCCATCATCTTCGCCAGGGCCGACATGCGCAGCGAGCTCATGCCCAGGCGGATGGCCTCCTGCTTGAGCTCGGCGGCGGAGGCACCGTTGATGACCAGCTCCTTGAGGCCATCCCAGAAGGGCATGACCTCGTAGATGGCCACGCGGCCACGGTAGCCACGGTCGTTGCACTCGCGGCAGCCCACCTTCTCGTAGAGCGTGAAGGTGCCGAGCTTCTCGGCGGGCACGCCGGCGTTGAGCAGCGCCTGCTCGTCCACGTTCTCCGCCGGCCGCTTGCAGGCGGGGCACAGGCGGCGCGCCAGACGCTGGGCGAGAATCAGGTTGAGCGAGGCCGTCACGAGGAAGGGCTCGATGCCCATGTTGAGCAGACGGCTCACCGTGCCAGGCGCGTCGTTGGTGTGCAGCGTGGAGAGCACCAGGTGGCCCGTGAGCGCCGCCTTCACGCCGATTTCGCCCGTCTCGAAGTCGCGGATCTCACCGATCATGATGATGTCGGGGTCCTGACGGAGGAAGGAGCGCAGCGCCGCGGCGAAGTTCAGGCCGATGTCTTCATGCATCTGCACCTGGTTGATGCCGGCGAAGTTGAACTCGACCGGGTCCTCGGCGGTGGCGATGTTGGTGTCGATCTGGTTGAGCGAGGAGAGCGCCGAGTAGAGCGTCGTCGTCTTGCCGGAACCCGTGGGGCCCGTCACCAGCACCATGCCGTAGGGACGCTCGATGGCCTCCTTGAACCAGGCCAGCGGCTGGGCATCGAAGCCCAGCTTCGTCATGTCCAGCTGGAGGTTGCTCTTGTCCAGGAGGCGGAGCACCACCTTCTCGCCGAAGAGCGTGGGGCACACGCTGACGCGGAAGTCCATCTCCTTGCCACCGCCGAGCTTGATCTTGATACGGCCGTCCTGCGGCAGGCGGCGCTCGGAGATGTCCAGGTTCGCCATGATCTTCAGACGGCTGGTGATGGCGTTGCGCAGCTTCATCGGCGGACGCATCACCTCGTAGAGCGAGCCGTCGATGCGGAAGCGGACACGGAAGTCCTTCTCGTAGGGCTCCACGTGGATGTCCGAGGCGCGCTTCTTGATGGAGTCCTGGAGGATGAGGTTCACCAGCTTGACGACGGGGGCGTCGTCGGCGGCGCGGGCCATCTGCTCGACGTTGCCCTCCTCCTCCTCCTCCTTGGCCACCTCGATGTCGTCGGCCATCTCCTCCACGAGGGCGTTCATGTCCGGGCCCTTCTCGGCGTAGTAGCGCTCGATGGCCTCGCGGATGGAGATTTCAGAGGCGACCACCGGCTCCACGTTGTAGCCGGTGAGGAACTTCAGATCGTCCACCGCGTAGATGTTGGACGGATCGCACATCGCCACGATGAGCGACGGACCGGCGCGGTTGACGGGAATCACCAGGTGCTTCTCGGCCACTTCCTTCGGCACGAGCTTGATGATCTCCGCGTCGATGTCGAAGTCCTTCAGGTTGATGGCCGGGACACCGTACTGCTTGGAGAGGAAGTCGGTGAGCTTGGACTCCTCGATGGCTCCCGTCTTGATGAGGGCGGTGCCGATGCGCGTCCCGTTCTTCTGCTGCTCCTCCTGGGCCTTGCGCAGCTGCTGGACGGAAATCAGGTTCTCACGAACCAGCAGTTCACCAAGTCGACCGGACATTCAGATGGCCTCGAACGTTGAAATGGCTTGATGGCGCCCCTCGCATGTCAGCGCGAGAGGACACCCCAGGATGCGCCCAAACGTGAGCGCACCGATGTTTCGGGATTAAAGGAAGGGTCGCGCGAGCCTGTCAAGGCGGCGCCTCAGGCCCGCTCTCCCGGCAAACCTTTGAATCTACTCGGGAAAAGTTCACTCGGACGCCCGTGCGATGACCGCCCGAGCAGCCTCGACGTCCCTCTTGATCTGCCCCACGAGCTCTGCCACCGAGCCAAAACGGCGCTCGGCGCGCAGCCGCTCCAGGAACTGCACCCGCAGCTCGCGCCCGTAGAGATCACCCTTGAAGTCCAGCAGGTGGGCCTCGATGGTGACCTCGTTGACGCCAAAGGTGGGTTTGACGCCGATATTGGCCACCCCGGGGAGCCAGGTGGCGTCCGAGGGGGAGCCGGGTGCGCCGAGGAAGCGCACGCGGATGGCGTAGACACCGGCGGCGGGCCGCAGCTCGTTCTGGGTGTCCACGTTGGCGGTGGGGAAGCCGATGCCCCGGCCGCGCCCCTGGCCGGTGACGACGGTGCCGTCCAGGTCGAAGGGCCGCCCCAACAGACGCTGCGCGGCGCTGACACGGCCCTCGAGGATGTACTCGCGCACCTTGGAGGATGAGGCCACCACCCCATCCACGGTGACGGGAGGCACCACGTGCACCTGGGCCCCCCGTGCGGCGGCGGCCTCGCGCAGGGTGTCCGCGGTGCCGGCGCGGGCGGCGCCATAGGTGAAGTCGTAGCCCACCACGATGTGGCGCGCGCCCAGCTCGTCCAGCAGCGAGGCCTCGAAGTCCCGCGGCGAGTGGCGGGCGTACTCGCGCGTGAAGGGCTGCACCACGGCCGCGTCCAGCCCACACGCCTCGAAGAGCTCCAGCTTGCGCGGCAGCAGGGAGATGAGCTTGGGGGCCAGCTCCGGCTGCAGCACCTTGCCCGGGTGGGGCTGGAAGGTGAGCGCGGCGGCGGGCGCGCCCTGGCGCCGGGCCTCGGCGAAGAGGGCCTGGTGGCCCAGGTGCACCCCATCGAAGTTGCCCAACGCGAGCGAACACCCGGCCAGCTCCCGCGCCTCCGTCACACCGTGGAAGACCTTCATGAAGCGCCGGTATACCGCCAAAACCGTCGCTTTGCCCTGGCCAGACCGCCCCGGCCCATGCGAAGAGGCCCCCAGCGTCACGCATCCGTCATGGCCCGCCCCCGCCTCCTCCCCGAACCTGTCGGCCTCCACCTGGCCAAGCTGGAAACCCCTCCCGACTGGGACGCGGAGTTCGGCTTCTCCGGCCCCCTCGAGCTGGAGATCGGCTCCGGCGCCGGTGGCCACGCCCTGGAGTACTGCCGGCGCAACCCCCAGGTGCGCTTCGTCGCCTTCGAGTGGCGCAAGAAGTACGCGCGCGACACCCTGGACCGCGGCAACAAGATGGGCCTGCGCAACCTCCGGGTGCTCGAGGCCGACGCGCGCTTCGTCGTGCCGCGCCTCTTCGCCTCCAGCTCGCTCGACGCCATCCACCTGCAGTTCCCCGACCCGTGGTGGAAGCGCGCCCACTTCAAGCGCGCCGTCATCCAGCCCGAGTTCGCGAAGCTGCTCCTGGACAAGCTCAAGCCCGGCGGCCTCTTCGACATGCGAACGGACGTTCAGGACCGGGGCGTGTCCATGCTGGCCATCCTGGAGGACGCCGGCTTCGTCAACCCCCTGGGCCAGGGTATCTTCCACCCTTATGACCCCGAGGAGGTGCCCTCCACCCGGGAGCGGCGCTACCTGGCCAGCGGGGAGCCCGTCTACCGCGCGCGCCTGCGCAAGCCGGCCTGAGGAGCACCCGGGCCAGCGGGTGACTTGGCAGTCACCGGGCTTCCGGGGAAGAATCAGACGGCCCCGGAAGTCGAGGGTGCAGCGGGGGCAGGCGCGACATGGCGGACGGCTCGATCAAGAAGATGGGAGAGATGGCCCGCCGGACCCTGGCCACCCCAGCGCTCGCCGACCGCACCATCCTGCTCGTCGACGATGACCCCGCCAACATCCAGCACGTGCGCGAGGGCCTGGCCTCGCACGGCTACCGCTTCCGCGAGGCCCATGACGGCACCGAGGCGCTGCGCTCGCTCCGGGAGGTGCGGCCGGACCTCATCATCATGGACGTGGAGATGCCCCGGCTGGGCGGCGTGGAGGTGTGCCGCATCATCAAGGCCAACGGGGGCGAGGGCGGCTTCGGCTTCATCCCCGTCATCCTGGTGACGGCCCGCCAGGCCGCCGGCAAGGTGGAAGGCCTGGAGCTGGGCGCGGATGACTACCTGGTCAAGCCCTTCGACATGCTGGAGCTGTCCGCGCGCGTGAAGTCCATGCTGCGCCTCAAGGCCCTGCAGGACGCGGTGGTGGAGAAGAACCGCGAGCTGGACAACAAGAACCGCGAGCTGGACAAGGCCAACAAGGAGCTGGCCCAGAAGCGCGAGGAGCTGCTGGCCCTCACCCGGGTGGACGCGCTCACCGGCCTCTACAACCGCCGCTACTTCGAGGAGCGCCTCACCGAGGAGTTCGTCCGCTCCACCCGCTACCGCTCGCCCTTGTCGCTGGTGATGATGGACATCGACCACTTCAAGAAGATCAACGACACCTACGGACACCCCTTCGGGGACGAGGTGCTGCGCCAGGTGGCCCGGACCATCAAGGGCAAGCTGCGCGAGGTGGACTTCGTGGCGCGCTACGGCGGCGAGGAGATGATCGCCCTGCTGCCGGAGACGGGACCCAAGGAGGCGCTGGGGGCGTGCGAGCGGGTGCGCGAGGCCATCGCCTCCCTCCAGTTGGAGTTCCGCGCCCAGGACGGGTCGCGCCAGCTGGTGCGCTGCACGGCCTCGCTGGGCGTGGCCAGCGTGCCGGCCAGGAGCCTGCCGGTGATGGAAGAGCTGATGCGCGTGGCCGACGTCTGCCTCTACGAGGCCAAGGCGGCGGGCCGCAATTGCGTCCGCCAGTACCAGGAGGAGTCCCCGGGCTGATTCTGCCCCTTGGCGAGCGGGTCGGTTTGGCCTAGATGGCTAGAACATGCGCCTGCTGACCGCAATGCCGTTGCTCTTGCTGGCCCTGCTGGCCCTCGGTGGTTGCGACCGGGCTGGTTCCATGCCGCCCGACAAGGCCTACCAGTCCTTCCTCGAGGCCCTGCGACGGGGAGACGAGAAGAAGGCCTGGTCCGCCCTCTCCCAGCCCACCCAGGAAGCACTCAAGGCCCGGGCCGAGACCGCCGCCCAGGCTTCTGGAGGCGCGGTGAAGGCGGATCCGGTAGCCTTCTTCTTCGCGAATGTTCCTCCCCCCGCCGATGTTACGGAGGTCTCGGTATTACGCGAGGAAGGGGATGTGGCGGAGGTGGGCGTGGTTTCCTCGAATGTAAAGAGCCAGGTCCGGATGGTGCGTGAACCGTCCGGATGGAAGATTGACTTGACGAAGTCCCTCCAGCAGCCGTGAGAACAGGCCTCCCCCAGGCCGCTCGCGCTTCAGGTAGCCTAAGAACGTGAACGATCGGAAGCCACGGCGGATTGCCCCCGCAGTCGAGGTCATCCGGCGCCCTGCCAGCACTCCCGGCACCGCGGCGCCGAGCCCGACTCCCACCAGTACTGTCTCGCCCCGGCCTACGCCTACGCCGCGGCCCACTCCCACCCCATCCCCGGCGGCGCCCACCGTCTCCGTGACGCCGCGGCCCACGCCGCGGCCCACGCCGACCCCGGCCCCAGCCCCGATTGCGGCGCCCTCCGGCCCTCCCGAGGCCCCGGCGGCCGTGGCCCCCGTCGCGCCCGTCGCGCCCCGGACGGTCGTCCCCGCCCCCACCGCGCCCCGGCCCGCTCCTTCCGCCGGCCGCGCGCCCGGTGCGGGACCCGGCTCGCGTCCCGGTGGTGGCTTCGGACGCCCCCGGACGCCCCGGCCCCCTCCCACCCCCGAGCAGATTCTCGCGCTCGCCACCAAGGAGCATGTGCCAGCGCGCATCGCCAAGGGTGAGCTCGAGGGCAAGATGAAGTGCCGGGTGTGGCGCAAGCTGCACGCCGAGGAGGCCAAGCGCTTCGACCAGGTGTACGCGCTCATGGGCCAGAACCCCGGCCTGTCGCTCCCCGACGCCTTCGGCGTGCTGCAGAGCGGCCTGTCCGTGACCGACTTCCTCGCGCGCAAGGAGCGCACCCAGCGCAAGGCCGCCGTGAAGCAGGCCCGCGGCGAGGTGGACGACTCCTCGGTGAGCGTCTTCATCAACGGGCTGCTCGAGTCGAAGACGGAGCTGGCCGTGGTGCTGGGCGAGCGCACCGTGCTCGACACGCTGTCGTCCGTGGAGCCCATCTCCTTCGTGCTCGGCCGCAGCGGCCGGCTGGAGAAGCTCCAGGTCGTCATGATCACCCGCCGCTCGGACTGGGAGCAGCTCACGCCCCAGCTCGAGCGCGACCAGAAGCTGGCCCAGAAGCCCGCCAATGTCGCGCGCCAGCCCGACAAGCGCCCCTACTCGGATCCCCGCCCCTTCCTGCCCCACCAGGGGCAGCTCGTGCACCTCACGCTGCGCAACGGCATCCAGCTGTCCATGCGCCTGCGCGTGGTGGGACGCTTCGACCTCATCGTCGGCGAGGACGCCCACGAGGTGTTCATCCCCCTGCACGCCCTGGTCCGCTTCTCGGCCGAGGAGGCCGCGGACGAGGACATGGATACCGACACCGACACCGAGAGCTCCGGCGATGAAGCCGGAGAGAACGACTAGCCCCGAGGACCCGCGATGCCCTTCCTCTCCAAGATCATCAAGCCGCTGCTGGCCCTCACCCTCTCGGCCGCCATCCTGGGCTCCCAGGGCTGCACCAAGGACCCGAAGCCGGCGGCGGAGCCCGCCGCCGCCGCTCCCGCCCAGCCGGCGGCGAAGCCCGGTGAGCCGCGCACCATCGCGCTCTCCGTCACCGAGAAGGGCTACGAGCCGAGCCCCGTCACCCTCAAGCAGGGCGAGCCCGTGAAGCTGGTGCTGACCCGCACCACGGACCACACCTGCGCGACGGAGATCGTCCTCGAGGACTACAACATCAACACCCCGCTGCCCCTCAACCAGCCGGTGGAGGTGGCCTTCACCCCCAACAAGACGGGCAAGCTCGTCTACGGCTGCGCCATGGGGAAGATGGTCAGCGGCGTGTTCATGGTGGAGTAGCTCCACTCCTTCGATTCCGCCGTCCCCAGGGGGCCGGCCACACCCGCGCGGTGTGGAGGCCCCCTTCGTGTATCAGTCCAGCGACTCCCCGGAGTCCTCCGTCCCCACGGCAGCGGGCTGATCCACCGCGGCGGGCTGCTGCTCGGAGACGGTCTCGGGCATGGGAACCGGGCACTCGAGCGAGCGGGCCCACGTCGCGGCCCGGTGACGCGCGAGGTGGAAGGCCGGCCAGCCTCCCGGCATCGGCTCGGTGAACCGGCAGAACATGCCGTGGACGTTCCGAGCGAACACGCTGTCGGGCGCCAGCGCCATCTGCGCGGCCAGCTCCGGCGCCGCATCCTCGGACAGCGAGACCATGTACCCATCGTCCAGCGAGTCACCGGCCGCGAACCGCGCGAGGTTGCCCCGCGCGATGAAGGCGTCCGGGTTGAGCACGTTGAGCGCCGCGAGGAAGCCGAGCGCCCCCACGAAGGCCCCGATGGCGAAGCGCTCCGGGCGCCACCACAGCGTCACCGCGCGCCACACCAGCACCCCGGCCAGCGCCACCATGAAGACGTGCGTGTACACGCGCAGGTGCGTGTAGCCGTACGCGGACTCGTAGAGCGCCATGCGCTTCATCGCCGACGCCAGGATGACCAGCACCAGGCCCACCATCACCGAGCATGCCACCCGGAAGGCGGTGACCTGCCCCTCGCTCCGCAGCCGCGTCCAGCGCGCCAGCGCCAGGCTCAGCCCCAGCGTCATCACCGACACCGCCAGCAGCTCGAAGAAGCCGCGCCGCGCGTACTCCGAGTAGCTGATGAACCTCGCCGGCAGCTCGGCCGCGCCGAAGAGGAAGGCGAGCTGGATGGCCGTGAAGCCCAGGAAGAGCAGGTCCACCAGGCCCACCAGCGTGAGGCTCTCGACGAAGCCCAGGCGGGCCTCCACCGGCGCCACCTCCGTCTCACCCGCCTCCACGCCGTTGCGGCGCCGCCGCTGCGCATGGGCCAGCAGCCCGAGCACCCCGAACGCGCTGCCCCCCACGAACACCAGCCGCAACACCGTCTCCAGGAACGTCATGCCCGGATTGAAGGCCAGCACCCGCGCCACCGCGTCCTCGAAGACCGCGTCCGCCGAGACGAGCAGCGCGGTGAAGATGAACAGCACGGGCACGGCGAGCAGCGCGCCCCGCACCACCGGCATCAGCTTGGGCACCTGCCTGCGGGCCGAGGACAGGTCCACCTCCGCGCGCAGTACGCCCGGCGGCAACAGCGCGGCATGGAAGAAGGCGCCGAGCGCCGTGAACGGGTAGCTCCACAGTCCGAGCCGCTCCACCCGGCCCGCCGCCCAGAAGTGCGTCACCAGCAGCAGCAGGAAGCCCGAGGCGAGCACGTTGAGCGTCGTGAGGAACGGACTCGCGCGCACGAACACCATCCCGGAGAAGAACAGCAGCGGCACGAGCAGCCACGCGTTGGGACGGGCCCGCTGCCAGCCCTCGCGCCCGCCCAGGCCGAGCAGCGCCGCGAGCAACAGCACGACGAAGAGCGGGAAGGAGATGCCGAGCGCGGGCCCATCGAAGAACACCTCGGCGCAGACGCCCAGCCCGAGCGACGCGAGCATCGTCGCGAGAGGCCGGCGCAGACGCGGGACGGCGGGGGCCGAGGCAACATCATCGGTATCGGTCGGGAAGCCAGTGGCGGCGGTCGTCATACGGAACTCCGAGAGCGCGTGTTCGCCCGGTGTTGTGCAAGGTTGGGCCCAACCGGGGTGCCGGCGAGGGCTCGCGCGCCGAACGGTCGGTTCGCGGCGCCGAACGGTCGCGACCCCGTACAGCGCGTGGACCCCCGCGCCGCCCCACCCGGCTTCACGTGTCCCGAGCGCCACGGCTGCGGCCGGTGAACCGCACTGCCTCCCCGCGTGAAGTCCACGAATGGACGGAGCCCCCAGAGGACCCCGGACGCCCGGTTTCTCGGCATGACGCCCGAAGACGGGTAGGCTTGGGCCTCTTCTCCCCATGGGCGGCGCGGCGGACCTCTTCACCCGGCACGTATTCCTCGACCTCGAGACGACGGGGTTGGATCCGCGCGCCGACGAGGTCATCGAGCTCGGGGCCCTCTTCATCGAGAACGGCCGCGTCGTGGACCGCTACGTCCACTTCTTCGCCGCCTCGCGCCCCCTGCCCCTCACCATCCGCCGGCTCACGGGCATCAAGGACACGATGCTCGCCGGCCAGCCCCGGCTCGCCGACAAGGTGCCCGAGCTGCGCCAGAAGCTCGCCGGGTGGACCGTGGTGGCCCACAACGCCTCGTTCGAGAAGGGCTTCCTCCCGGACCTGCTCGGCCCCATCCGCGCCCCGGTGCTCGACTCGTGCGAGCTGATGCACTACCTGCACCCGGAGCTGTCCAGCCACTCGCTCGAGTCCCTCCTGCGCTGGGCCGGCAAGGGGCCTCGTGTCCGCCACCGCGCCATGACGGACTGCGAGGCCACCTGGTCCGTGCTGCTGCACGCGCTCGATGGCTGCATCCGCGACGGCCGCGCCGAGGACATCGCCGACCTGCTGGAGACCCTGGACCCTCGCGCCGCGCTGCGGCTGGCGCAGATCGAAGCCGGCGAGGCCGGGGGAGAGCTGGACGGAGCGCTCGACCCCGAGGCGGCGCCCCTCGTGTCGCTGCTCACCGGATTGTGGAACCTGTGCCGGGCCCGGCCCGCTCCGCTGAAGCTGGAGGCCACCGGCTTCCTCCCCGGACGCGCCGAGCGCCAGCGGGCCAACGGCTCGAAGCCGCCGCCCGAGCCGCCGGATGAGAATACGCCAGTGTTCCCCGTCCGCTCCGAGGAGGTGTCGGCCCTGCTCGGCCCCGGTGGTGCCCTGGAGCGCGCCCAGGAGGGCTTCGCCGCCCGCCCCGCGCAGCTCGAGATGGCCCAGGCCGTGGCTCGCACGCTGTCCGACGGCGGTCAGCTCGCGGTGGAGGCCGGCACGGGCACGGGCAAGTCGCTCGCGTACCTGGCGCCCGCGGCCCTCTTCGCCGCTCGCAACGGCCGCAAGGTGGGCGTGGCGCCGCATACCAAGACGCTGCAGGACCAGCTCATCGAGAAGGACCTGCCCCGCCTGCACCGCGCCACCGGCGGCGCCTTCTCGTACACGCTCCTCAAGGGCCAGACGAACTACCTCTGCCGCCGCCGCGCGCTCGACATCACCCGCGTGGAGCCCGGCATGGGCCACGCCGCGCGCGCCCCTCGCGCCTACCTGCGCGCCCTCATGCGCCGCGGCCCCGATGGAGACCTGGACCGGCTGAGCCACTGGTTCCGCGAGCGCTTCCCCGTGCTGCACGCGCTCGCCCCGGCCGTGCGCTCCGAGGCCTCCACCACGCTCGGCGAGCGCTGCCCCTACTTCCACCGCTGCTACTACCACTCGGCCGTGGCCCAGGCGCGCGACGCGGACGTGCTCGTCATCAACCAGTCCCTCGCCTTCGCCTGGCCCGCCCGCTACCCGAAGCTGGACCACCTCGTGCTCGACGAGGCCCACGAGGTGGAGGACGTGGCCACCACCGCGCTCTCCTCGGAGCTGTCGGACATGGCCTTCAGCCGGCTCGCCGAGCGGCTGCACGGGCGCGACGGCCGGCGCGGACTCTTCGCCGAGCTGCGCCGGGCCCTCTTCGCCTCGCGGCGCGCCGAGGCCCGCGTGCTGATGAGTGAGATCGACAGCGCCCTGCTCTCGGTGAGCACAGCCGCGCGCGCGCTCGGCGAGCGGGTCACGGCGCTGTGCGAGCCGGCCGCGGCGAGCACCTCCGAGGACGCGGACGAGTCCGCCTACGCCCCGGAGCTGCGCATCACCGCCGAGGTGCGGGCCTCGCCCCCGTGGACGCCCGTGCGCGAGGGGCTGCTGGAGCTGCGCGAGTGCCTCCAGGGCCTGCACAAGCTGCTCACGGTGGGCCTGCAGGAGATACTGCCGGACCTGGCCGTGAAGATGCCGCCGCTGGAGCGAGAGCTGGCCGGCGGCGTGTCCGAGGTGTTGGAGCTGACCACGCTGACCTCGGAGCTGTCCGACGAGCCGGCGGAGGGCCGGTGCTACGCGGCCACGGCGGTGCCTCGCAAGCAGCGCTGGAGCCTGAGCGCGCAGCCGCTGAACGTGGCGCCCTACGTGTCCCGGGACTTCGCCCAGCACAAGCGGGCCCTCGTGCTGGCCTCGGCCACGCTGAGCACGGGCACCGAGCGGATGCCCTATGTGCTCGGACGGCTGGGGCTGGACGGGCGCAACGAGGGGATTCCCGCGCCCCGGCTGCTGCGCGCGCCCACGCCCTTCGATTTGCGCAAGCAGGCCCTCGTCATCCTGGTGATGGACGCGCCGCGCGCGCACGAGGAGCCCTTCATCGAGTGGGCCGCCACGCGCGTGTCCGGGCTGGCCCAGGTGATGGGCGGGCGGGTGCTGGGGCTGTTCGCCTCCACGCGGCGCATGGAGCGCGTGGGCGACCTGGTGAAGGCGAAGCTGGAGCCGATGGGCATCGAGGTGATGCGGCAGTCGCGCGGGCACGGGCGCTCGCTGGCGGCGCGGCAGGAGAAGGACACCGGCACGGTGCTGCTGGGCACGAAGAGCTTCTGGCAGGGCGTGGACATCCCCGGCCGGGGCGTGGGCTGCGTCTTCATCGACAAGCTTCCGCTGGAGCCCGCCAGCCGCCCGCTGGTGGCCGCGCGCGAGGAGCCGCTCGCCCGCGGAGGCAACACGCACCTGGGCTTCCTCCACTACCGCATGCCCCGGGCCCTGCTGATGCTGCGCCAGGGCGTGGGCCGGCTCATCCGCTCGCACGCGGACCGGGGCGTGGTCGTCATCGCCGATCCGGGCCACCCCAGCTACCGGCAGATGCTGCTGGACGCGCTCGCCGGCTACCGCGTGGAGCTGCTCCCGTGGTCCGAGGCCCGGGTGCGCCTCTACTCCGCCATCGAGGAGATGGGGCTCATCCGCCGGGCCTGAGGCCAGGGGGGCTTTCCTCTCGCACGGGGATGGCCCAGAGTTCCCCCATGGCTCCCTGGATGGCACTCGCGTGGTTGTGGCTCCTGGCTACCGTCATCTCCCTCGTGTCGGGCGTGGTGATGGCCCTCGTGTGTTGGGCCGTGGGCGCCTCGCTCTCCGAGGTCCGCTTCCACGTCGGCCCCCCGCTGCTCAGCTTCCGCATCCGGGGCGTCAAGTGGAGCCTTGGCTTCCTCAACTTCGGCGCGAGCGTCACCTTCGAGCCGCTCGGCATCCGCAGGGATGGGTCGGACAACAACAGCTTCCTGCAGCTCCCCCTGTTCCTCCGGCTCATCGTCCACACCAGCACGGTCGCCGGCATGCTCCTGCTCGCCGTGGCGTGCCTCTCGCCCGCGCGCGGCCTCGCGGCGTTCACCTCGGGGTTCGAGCAGGTGGTCAACGTCATGCTCGCGCGGGAGCGGGTCGTCGCCTTCCTCGCGCTGCTGAGGTCCGAGGGCTTCGTGCCGGCGCTCGGCGTGCTCTCGGCGAAGCTCGCCGCCCTCAACCTGCTCCCACTGCCTCCGCTCACCGGCTACATGATGCTGCGCGAGCTCTGGCAGGGCATCTTCAAGCCCCGGACGCCGAATGAGGGGGTCCCCGCCTGGGGCATCACGCTGGTGCTCCTGCTCCTCCTGGGCTGGGGCTACGGCCTCTACGAGGGCCTCGTCCATCCGTACTCGAAAGAGCCCGGGCTCGGCGTCATGTTCCGCGAGGCCAAACGGCTCATCGGAACCGCCGCCGATCCCTGAACGCGCGGGCCAGCTCAGGCGGAGCCCGGCTTCGTAGCGGGAGGTCCGCGCTCCAAGGGGTCCCACACGAATTCCTCCGTGGGAGTCAGAACCATGTTGGTGAAGCCATGGCGCTCAACGAAGCGCGCGAAACGCTCGGAGACGACCAGGTCTCCATAAAGGCCGCGAGGACGGAAGATGTCTTCCCCCTTCCAGGTGCCGGGCTCCAGGGCGAAGCCATGGATGGAATCTGTTCCTTCGGAACGGCACTCCTCGCAGGTAGGTGGTTTGTTGTAGCGGATGCGGCTGCGGGCCACGTCCACTGCCGCGCGGCCGAAGCAGGCCGTGACCGCCAGGTACTGGGGGATGTTAGAGGGCTTGGGGCCCCGACGTTTCCGGCGGACCCGTACCACCTCCACCGGATGGAAACCCTCCAGTCCCATGAGCCCCTCTTCCCTGAAGGCCTTGGCGAAACGCTCGGACACGAGAAGGTCATCCCCCTGGGTTTCGAGGTAGTCCCCGGCCTCCTCACCGTGCAGTAACAGCTCGATGCGGTAGGGGGGCAACCACCTCATCATTCCAATGGGGTCCCCGCATTTCGGGCAGTCGGCCCCCTCTTCGCGATTGACGGGCTCGGCCTTGTCTACGTCAACGTCGTAATGAGACCAGAGCGCGCCCTTCTGCAAGACGAAGAAGCGGGGGGAGGTCGCCGACTCAGAAACCAAGGGGGAACCTCTCACGCATCAAGGGCCGGTCATGGATTTCCCGAAGGAAGGTCTCGAACTCCTTTGAGGTCGCTTTCTTGTAGCGCCGCAGCCATTCAACGACCTCCGCGTCCACATCCCGATGCCATTTCTGGTAGCCACAGTGGGCCTTCTCATCCACGGCCCGGGTGACGAAGCGCGGGTCACGCGCCTCGTACTGGCCGCGAAGCGTTCTGTGTTCCTCCAACGCCTTGGCGATGCGTTTGGAGATGACATGGTGCAGCTGCCCCTTGCACTCCTTGGGCTCGGAACAGTCGGAGGCAACCGCGGCCTCGGCCGCGCTGTCCGCCTTCCGGGCGGCCTCCTCCACCTTGGACCGCGGCGCGAACTCCTCCAGGAGTTCCAGCAGCGCCTGCTCCTGCAAGGTACTGCCTGACTCACACATGCACTCCAACTCCACCAGCGTCCCGCCAGGTGGTGGGGGTGGCTGCTGCGTGAGCAACAACATCAACAAGGTCGCGAACATTGGGCTCCTCCCAGGTGCTGATGAAGACACGCAAGCGCCATCAGCGCGCCGGAAACCCGAGGAGCTTCCGGCCCGCCTCGACCGTCCGCTCCTCCGGTGCGCGCTCATCGCCCTCCTGCTGGAGCTCCCAGACGCAGTGCAGGGCGTAGATGTCCTCGGGAGGCAGGCCGGCCGTCGCCTCTCCGAAGAGCGCGAAGGTGACCGAGCCCACCATGCCCACGCCTTCCTCCGGTTCGCCCCCTTCCTCTTCGTAGCGGTAGCGGAAGAGCCAGACGTCGCGCTCGTCGTTCGTGGGCGGCCAGAAGAGCCGGCGGTGATCGTAGACCTCGAGGTGGTCGGGCGGCCGGCCGAATTCCGACGGGTGCTCGAGCCAATCGCTCATCTCGGCCATCGCGTCGAGCCGGAGGCGCTCCTCCTTCGGGAGAGGCGCGGGCGGGTGACCGAGCTCCTTCAGGTAGGTCACGGCGCGCTTCCGGGTCTTCGGGTCCTTCGACCAGTCCTGGAGCCGGGCCACGGCCAGGGCATCTCCACCCCAGGCGGCGGCCCAGGCGGCCTCCATGCGGACCGCCACGTCGGGGTGCGCCTGGGCCAGGGTGAAGAACTCCCGCGCGTCCTTCAGGAAGGGCAGGCTGGCCGCCGCGCTGTGGGCGTACGAGAAGTGGTCCGGGTCCTCGTCGGTGAGGAAGGCCCGGATCCGCTCGCGCCCCTGGGCCGTGTCGAAGGCGTGGGACGTGACGCCGTGCTCGCGCGCGAGCGTATTGGCCATGTCGAGCAGCGCCACGGCGATGAACCCCGGAGGCAGCGGCTCCCGGAGCGCGGAGGCGACGTGAGTGGCGGCTTCCTTCTCCGCCTTGACGAGCGCGAACAGGGCGACCGACCACATGTAGCTATCGGGAGCGAGCGGGATTCGCGCCGCGTCGATGATGCGCTGGAGCGCCTCCTCTCCCCGGTACATCCCGAAGATCTTCAGGACGTAGAGCAGATCGCTGGCGGCGTTGTCATAGCCCTCCTGAGGACCGGCCTTCCGCCACTCGCGCAGCCGCGCGTCATGGAGACGGAGCAGGGCGGGGAGCGCCTCGGTACGCAGGGTCACCGCCGCTTCCTTGACCGTAGGCCGCTGGAAGAGCGCCACGATCTTGGACAAGGGTGACACGACGGACTCGGGGTCCGTGTACTTCTCGGGGTGGGCCTCGAAGTCGAGAACGAGCCTGGCGGCCCGGTGTGCGGCCTCCGCCGAATCGATGTCGGCCGTGGACCAGTGCTCCAGCGCTTCCCGAGCAGATTTCTCCTGGGTCATGGATTGGTGTCTACCGCAGTCCCTGGGAGTTCCTGTAGCGAAGTCGAGCGCCCCTCGGGCCAGCACGCCCCCCTGCGGTAGACTCGCGCCCGGACAGGTGACGTCGGCCCACGGAGTCAGGACATGGCACGCAGCCTCTGGTCGTGGAATGGAGCCTTCCTGGGCATGCGCGGCGGTGACGGGACCCAGCCCGCGAAAACCCCAGTGAGCTGGGCCCTGGACGTGCCTTGATCACGAATCTGGAATGGACGGCGCTGTTGGGCGCCGTGCTGCTCTCCACCGGCTGCGTCACGCTGGCGCCCCGGCAGGGCGGCTGCACCGCGGAGGCGGGCGAGCACGAATTCTCCGAGGTCGCCAGCGCGAGGCATCCCCTTCAGGAGCCGCCCTCCTGTGGGGGGCAAGCCGTGCCCCCGGGCTGGCCGGACTACTCCTCCAACGACAGCGAAGCACTCCTCGCCCCCTTCCTCACGTGCACCTCGCCCGCCGAATACGTCGCACTGCAGGAGCGCGTGGACATGCCCCGGCTGGTGGAGTCGCTGACGGACTGGGATGCCGTGCGGCTCGGCTCGCTGGGGCCCGTGCGGGAGGACGCCGCCGGCCTGCTCAACCGCAAGCGCCTCGCGTTCATCCTCCACGCCACCGGCACGTATGGAGTCGCCCATGCCGAGGTGTTCGTCCGCTACCTCCTCGACTCGGCTTATGACGATGAGCTGCGGGAGCTCCTCTTCTGGCTGGCCCGGGACAAGCGGCTGGAGTCCACGCTGGGGCGGATGCCCAGGGCCCGTGCGGAGTTGGAGGCGCGGGGTCTGAAACTCTCGGCCCGTCCGGACAGGGACTTCCAACCTGGAGACGTGCTGCGAGGGGCAGACCATGCCGCCTCGGACCTGCTCACCCACGAGCAGGAGAAGAATGCCTGGTTCACCCACTACGCCCGGCAACGAGGCCAGCTCCCACCGTCCTACCAGGAGGACCTCGACGAGGTGGAGCGGGAGGCGGCGCGGCAGCACTACTCGGCGGGCAACGTGCTGCTGGGCAGCGTGGACCAGGTCACCTTCGGCGTGCCGCTGGGCTTCTACTACCTCGCGGCGGGAACGGGTCACGGGCTGTCCTCGCTCTCGCGGGGTGAGTACGAGCAGGCCGTGCGCGAGCTGACGCCCCTCGCACTGCTGGCAACCCTGTACGCGGGTGGCAAGGGCGTGCGCACCGTCTACGAGGCCCGGGGAGCAGGAGCTGGATTCCAGGGGGGACTCGCGACGGTACGGGCGCGAATGGGTCTCCTCGCGGAGAAGACGCGGCAACTGCAAGCGCAGCTGGGCACGGGCGTGGAGGGCCTGCGGGAGCTGGCCCGCTACATCCAAGCCAGACGCGAGGCGGGACGCTTCGTGGCCGTGGGGGGAATGGACGCCGCGCTGGCGCTCTACGAAGCGCGGGGGAACGTGGCCAGGGCCCGGCCGCTCATGTCCAGGGCCAGGCCCGGGGCCACGGGAGCCCCACCCGTGCGCCAGGGCACCCTGGCCTCGCTGGTGGATGAGGGGGTGGGCCACACGCGGGAGGTGGTGGACGCGAAGCTGGCGGCGGTGGAGTTGGAAGCCACGGGCCCGCGCCTGCCCACGGACACGCGGGTGCTGAAACAGCACCGCCCCTCACTCGATGCCCCGCCGTCCAAGGCCCGGGGCAACCCGCGCTGGCTCGAGTACGTGGACTACTACGAGCGGCGCCTGGGCGAGGTGGAGCAGGGCAAGGCCAGCAAGGGCCCCCTGAAATGGGAAGGGTACGAGCAGTTGCGCGGGTGGTTTGCCCGGGGGCTGGCCTTCGAGCGCGACATGGTGAAGCTGCTGCGAGAGGACGCGGCGAAGCCTCGGGCCGAGCGCCGATTCCTCGGGGACTTCAACAAGCCCCGCATTGAAACGCAGGTGGGCGTGAGGAAGCCGGATTCTGGCCTGCGCTACGCGGATGTGCTCGTCATTGAGGAAGGCCCGCTCGGCGGAGGGCCTCGGCGCGTGGAGACGTTCAGCTTCAAGAGCCGTGACCTCTCGAGGATGGGGAGAGACACTTTGACGGCACAAATCATCGAGGACGCCAGTGAGGCACTGAGACTCTACGGCGAGAGGCTGGATATCCGCCGAAACTCCCTCCAGCCCCTTTTGCCGGGAGGCAGCGAGGTGCAGGTTCCGAGGGTGCGCCTCATCTACGAGGGGGGCGAACTCAAGCCCAGGAACGCAGCTTTTTTGAATGATGCCGTGGCGAGAGCCCAGAGTGATGTACCTGGAGTGGAGGTGTCGTTCCAATGAAGGTGCTGGACCTGCACGGTTTGCCTGAGGAAGACAGCCTCCGCCTGGAGTTCAAAGGTGGCTTCGAGCCACAGGAAGGGCTCCAGAACGAATTGGAATCTTTTCTGCTGACGCTCGAGGAGCACGCCGACGGATGGATGCCGGACGTCGTCAACGGCAAGCGGCAACGCAAGTACTCCCACTCTTCCTTCTGGAAGGCACTGGAAGAGCGGCGCAGCCAACGATCTACAGGGCTGGGTCTCTATCGCACGACGTGGCCCGCGTTGGACATGTCGCTCTGGCTCTCGTTCGCATCTCAGCCCCCCAAGCTTGACTGTGCTGTCATCGTGAAGCCGCTCTCCTTCTTCACGGAGGCAGCGCGCTGCCAAAGGCTGGTGGACATGGTGCGCGCCTGGGCCTCCCGCTACCCCGTCTGCCATGCTTCAGCACATAGCTCTGATGACAGCGAGCTGGCGGGGTTTCCCAGCTTTGGTCGCGAATTGCAGACCACTGTTCGGGACGGCTTCGACAAAATCTACGAGGTCTTCTGGCTCAACATCTTCGGCCCCAAGCTGGTGGAAACCGTGGGCCGCGAGCGCATGCTGTCCACCCCGGCTCACCGGGTGGAGGAGTTGCCCAACGGCTCCGTGCTCCTGGTGACGTGGCCCACGGTGACGGACTTCGCGAGCAAGGAGGCACGGCTCGCTCAGGCCCGAGCCCACGCCCACCTCCGGCCACACCTCGACTTCGACACCGTGCTGCACAGCTTGCATGAGCGCAGTGCCAGGCTGGCCCCCGTGGAGCCCCGCTTCCATCCGGACCTGGCTCCGCTCCTCTCGCGGGTGGTGGACCGCGCCACCAGTCACGAGCGCCCGCGCAGAATCGCCGAGCTCAACGCATGGCAACCCCCCGAGCCCGAGGAATGGCGCCCCGCCAACTCCGCCCTGCCTCCGGACGTGGACGACCCGGAGCGCGCTCTCGAGTACTACGGCGACCTCGCCGAGCACCTCGTGGCGCTGCTGCACTCGGAGGTGCCCTCCGTCTTCAATGCCACACCCGAGTCGCTCACGGATGCCGACTTCTACTTCTGGCGTGAGGAATTCCCGACGAGCCGCCTGCGGGAAGCCATCGACGAGCACGCGGTGCCCGCCATTGGCGCCTACCTGGGTGAGGTGCTGGTGCGCAACCTCGGTGGCCGGTGGATTCCGCGAAAGAAGCTCGAGGAGGCCCAGGTTCTCGTGGGCAACCGCGTGTGGCTTCCCTTCGTCCGGGCCCGCAACGCCATGCGCTCGCGACAGTCGCTGCTGGACTGCTCCCTGACCTGGCTCTATCGCGTGGCCGAGCGGCACAGGGGCTGAAGCGTGAAACGACGTGGTGCCCCGCCGGGCCTCACGTGTCCCATTCGAACGTGTCGGCGGCCTCCTCGACGATGCGCGGGGCCAGCACCTTGAGCAGGTCCTCGGGCTTCGCTCCCGACGCCTGCACCTCCACGTCTCCCAGCAGCGCCTGGTCCGGGTAGCCGATGCACACCATCCGCACCAGCAGCCCTCCCGATTCCGTGGAGTGAATCTCCGCCTGCACCCGGAAGCCGTGGATGCCGTGCTTGCGCAGCACCCCCTGCGCCGCCGCCTTGCTCTCCTTCGCCGGTGCCAGCTGCGCCCCCATCTGCGTCAGCTTCCGCTTCATCCGCGCCTCGGCGAACTTCACCACCTCGGGCTTCAGCCCGCCCGTCTTGTCCTTCACCCCGGCGAAGTGCACGTACACCCGCGGCGTCTGGTTCTTCAGCTCCTGCAGCACCTGCACGGACGCCTTGATGGCCGCCTGCGCCGCCGCGTCCGTCTCGCCCTTGCGCGCCTTCAGGCACTCCAGCCCCGCCACTTCCTTCAGCTTCCCCAACGCCTGGGCCGCCGCCGCCCGCACCACCCCCTCCGGATCCTTCAGCCCTCCGCACAGCGGCTTCACCGCCTCCGGATCATCCGAGGACCCCAGCCCCTGCGCCGCCTGCGAGCGCACGCGCGGCTCCTGCCCCTGGCCGAGCTGTTTGCTCAGCGAGGCCGTCCGGGAATCCACCTGGGCCACAACGGCCCCGGGCAGGGTGAGCACGAACACAACGAGGAGCGAGAGCGAGCGCCGCATACGGGGAAACGAATCCTAGCGTCCGGAGCGAGAGGAGCGCAGCCCACCCGGGGTGTGCGCTATTTCCACTTGAAGGAGGCCGCGGTCTCCGTGATGGCCTCGGGCGCCAGGGCCCAGAGCAGCTCGTAGGGCTCCGCCCCCGACGCCTGGACCTGGATGCTCCCCAGCAGTTGCAGCTTGCCCGGGTAGCGCGTGCACATCACCGCCAGCATCAACCCTCCCGAAGCCCCCGGGCGGATCTCCGCCGTCAGCCGGTACCCCTGGATCTTGTGCTTGCGCAGCACCCCCTTCGCCTCCGCCTCGCCCTCCTTCGCCGGCGCCAGCCACGCCCCCTCCTGCGTCAGCTTCCGCCGCATCCGCGCCTCGGTGGCCTTCACCAGCTCCGGCGGCAGCGTCCCCGTCGTGTCCTTCACCTCGTTCAGCAGCACGTAGAACTTCGGCGGCCGGGCCTTCAGCTGGCGCAGCTTCCCCACCGCCGACTCCACGGCCGCCCGGGCCGCCGCGTCCGGCTCCTCCTTCCGGGCCTCCAGGCACTCCACCCCTCCCAGCTCCCCCAGCTTCTCCAGGGCCTGGGCCGAGGCCGCCCGGACCTCCGCCGCCGCGTCCTCCAACCCCGCGCACAGCAGCGGGAGCGCCTCGGGGTCCTCCGATTCCCCCAGGAGCCGGGCCGCCTGGACACGGTGCTCGGGCTCGGCCCCCTGCTTCAGCCTCCGGCCGAGCGAGGCCGTCTGGGGGTCGGTTTGCGCCAGGACTGTCGCCGGGCAGACGAGCAGCAGAAGGGTGACAAGGTGGGATGGGGAGCGCATGTCAGGAGGTGGATCCTAGCCCGGTCCACAAGAAACGCAGCGTACCCACCACTTGTGGCATATACCCTCACCATGTCCTCTGCCCTATCCGCTTCCCAGATTCGAGAGGCGTTCCTCAAGTTCTTCGAAGAGCGCGGCCATCGCCGCGTCGCGTCGTCCTCCCTCGTGCCGCAGAACGACCCCACCCTGCTCTTCACCAACGCAGGCATGGTGCAGTTCAAGGACGTCTTCACGGGGCGTGAGAAGCGCGAGTACACCCGCGCCACCACCTCGCAGAAGTGCGTGCGCGCCGGCGGCAAGCACAACGACCTCGAGAACGTGGGCTTCACCGCCCGGCACCACACCTTCTTCGAGATGCTGGGGAACTTCTCCTTCGGCGACTACTTCAAGAAGGACGCGGTGGCCTGGGGCTGGGAGTTCTGCACCAGCCCGCAGTGGCTGGGGCTCGACCGGTCGCGGCTCGCCGCCACCGTCTTCGAGGGGGAGGGGAGCCTGCCCTGGGACGAGGAGGCCTTCGAGCTGTGGAAGGCGCAGGGCGTGCCGCCCGAGAAGATCTACAAGCTCGGGAAGAAGGACAACTTCTGGTCCATGGGCGACACCGGCCCGTGCGGCCCCTGCTCGGAGCTCC